>CAYSGV010000487.1:0-1512 GCA_964430685.1 uncultured Gammaproteobacteria bacterium | reverse complement strand
AGTTAATGATGCTATTGGTGTATTAGCCTTAAACGAATGGCGATTGGCAAATTTTGATACACCTACTGAGGAAATAGCATCTGCTAAGGCTTCATCAGCACAATTGATTAATACTGGGCAAGTCCCAGATTTAAGCAAATTAGAAAATGAAAAATCAACTTCAGCAAAAATGGAAACTTATAAAAGCTTGCAAGGAGGCCAATACTTATTAACCCAACCACAACTAGATGAAGTCAATGAACATATATTTAATGTTTTCGATTATCGTCCTATTCCCAATGCTTCACTAGTAGGATTTAAATTACCTACCGATAGAATGCAATATAAATCGCGATTCCCTGCTGAAAGCCCTAATCGATTATATGAACTCGCAGCTGACCATTTGGCACTTATTTTTGTGCTTTGTCCTAATCTACAAGACCGGCATCAGCAATCTATTATGAAAGCTTTTTGTACTAAACTTGCTGCTGCTTATGATACAGAAGGCTACGCAAAAACACCGAGTCTTAGTGGTATATGGAAAGATCTTATAGTCAATGGACAAATAGATGCGGATAAACTCTACGAGAAAGTATATCAACAGTTAGATATGCGTTATCCAAGTCTCGATATTGCATTATTTGATGATAGCAACGATGAACTTTTGGAAAAGATGCATCAAAATCTCAGTGATCAATATTTAAGATTGCAAGTACAATTTCATACCTATAAGCGCATAGCTAATGGTGAAACAGTAAATGATTCTGAATCAGAAGAAGATGTCGCCAAAGATTTAACTTCCAGTAGAACCAGTGTAAGCAAACCACTTCCCATTGATGCAGAAAATATTGTTGATTCAATAAAAGGCGAACAAATGGGTTCGGGAACTAATGCTAAAACAGCCATCAGTCCTACAAGTGTACCTGATATAGAAAATAAAAAAGATGCCCTAAAAGCAACTCCTATAGTCCCGCCTGTTGATATTAAAACAGCAGTCAATAATCCAAGTGCACCTGAAGCAGAAGTACAAATAGACCTGCAAAAGGCAGCGCAAGTACTTTCGCCTACAGAAGTTCAAACGGAAGTCAGTTCGCCCATTTCGTCAGATGAGGAAGAAGAAGCAGACTTATTGCATAGCTCATCAGAAAATCTGCGGTTTAAAGATATTGTCGATTTAGATGAAAATGCATTAGAAAATATGTCTGATAGTGAATATGACTCCAGCGAATCTGAATCAGATCGCGAAAGTGACATCGAAGACAATATTATTTCAATTCCACGTTTGAATTTATCCTCAGAAGATATTAAAAATTTAGAAGTAAAATTTAATGCACTAAAAGAAGCTCATGCTGCTGCTGAAAAACAATTTCAAGAAGCAAGTGCTTTATATAAACAGGGCGTTCAGCTCTATCAGAAAGCTGTGGTTGACTATAACGCTGCACAAAAACAAATACTAGAAGCAAAAAGCATAGAAGAACAAAATAATGCGCAACAAAAATCAGTCGAAGCAGTAGCTGCATATAATAAAGGAAT
>CAYSGV010000486.1:0-1527 GCA_964430685.1 uncultured Gammaproteobacteria bacterium | reverse complement strand
GTACACCTCAGTTGTTTCTCGTTGAACAATATAGTCATAGCCGATTTTATGTGAGTCCGGGCTTTCAAGCTTCGGCACTACTGATCCAGGGACGTGGCCGGGGTAATATTAATATCTATGGCATGAAAAGTGACGCGACAAGTATCTATAAC
Organism: uncultured Gammaproteobacteria bacterium; assembly: GCA_964430685.1. GTDB lineage: Bacteria > Pseudomonadota > Gammaproteobacteria > CAYSGV01 > CAYSGV01 > CAYSGV01. The sequence goes on along the minus strand of CAYSGV010000486.1, from coordinate 1,375 downwards.
GAAGGCGGTGGGAATATTGCCATTACTGGTGAAATTAATCTTGAACAAATCATTCAACATGGCACAGGTCACATCTATGTACAATGGGTTAACAGTGATCGCTTAACCATATGGGCAGATGGCACCGGAGTTATCAGCTTGGCTGGTGTGGCCAGGAATTTGGATGCAACGTTAAGTAATAGCATCATCTTAGATGGCCGATATTTACGGGCGGGCATTTCGTACATTAATGCCACAGATGATGCAGTAGCACATATCGCGCCCACACACTCGTTGAACAATTTGGCGACGGATCGCGGCAATATTTATACCTACCGGGATCCAAAACAAGAAGCAGATTATTATGCAGGTTTTGGTACCATTGCACGCATGGTTGGCATTGGTGGCGATTTATATGACAATTAATGAATTGTTTTCTTATGTTATCCATATCGATCAACATCTCAGTTGGTTGGGCCAATATCGCGTACTCGGTTACGTGATTTTAAGCACTATTGTGTTTCTGGAAACAGGATTCATCTTTTTCGCCTGGTTACCGGGTGACTCATTATTATTTGCTGCAGGCGCTGCAGCTGCATTAGGTCATTTACACGTGCATACGATGACGATTCTGTTGATCACTTTGGCATTTATTGGCAACGGTATTAATTATTGGTGTGGACAATTATTTGGTGGAAAATTTATTGGCGATTTTGATCAACCTAAATTGTCCAAACTCACGCACATTGTCAAACCACATTATTTAAGTAAAACGAAGAAATATTTTTTGAAATATGGCACCCAAATGATGTTAATTGCACCATTTTTACCGATTATACGCACACTCACACCATTTTTAGCGGGCATGATGAATATGCAGCTCAAAATATTTATGCTTTATAACCTATTCGGTACCGCGTTTTGGATTTGTTTCTTTCTATATTCTAGTTATTATTTTGGCCATTTAGAATTTGTGCGCCAAAATATTTTTTGGCTCATTTTAGCCATTATCGTATTGCCCTTTTTGCTGGCAATGATGAATTATTGTAAAAATAGAATATTTAGTACTCGCGTGAATAGTGAAGCATAGTTCTGTTACTGATTATAGAAAATAAAAAAAGGGAATTTTATGTATCTTTGGCTCAAAGCATTTCACATTATTTTCATGGTTTGTTGGTTTGCTGGAATCTTTTATTTACCACGATTGTTCGTTTATCACAGTATGAGCACAGATGCAGTGAGCTTGGAACGATTTAAAGTGATGGAACGTAGACTTTATCGTGGGATTATGACACCTTCAGCAGTGTTAACTATTTTATTGGGTTTATGGCTGTTTAGTTTAAATGCATCTTATTATGAACATGCATTGTGGATGCAAATTAAACTTCTTTTTATA
>CAYSGV010000485.1:0-1537 GCA_964430685.1 uncultured Gammaproteobacteria bacterium | reverse complement strand
ATGCATTATCTAATTCATTATATTTCTTTAGGTAAGCAGGTATGGTTACGATGATAACCACATCTGCATTCATATCGCGAGCAACATCAATGGGTAAATTATCGGCAATGCCACCGTCAACCAGATAACGTCCTTCATATTTTACTGGCGGAAATACACCAGGAATGGACATGCTCGCCTTCATTGCTTGGTCTAATTTACCGTGATCCAGCACGATCTTATCACCAGTTTCAATATCAGTTGTTACCGCACGATAGGGTATAGGTAATTTGTTAAAATCGTGAATGTTGCCGACCCGACGGGTATAATCCATTAAAGCAAGACCAATTTTATCACCTTTAATAATGCCCTTAGGAAAAGTGACTTGTCCTGATCGACTGATACTGATTTTATAAGGGATAACAATATCACGATCGTCACGTTTGCGTTCAAAAGCAGAATATTCGCGCGGAACAGTGTTGGAAAAAACTTCACCCCAACGTGTGCTCGTCGCTAATTCTTCAAGTTCTCTGGCTGTATAACCTGCAGCATAAAATCCACCGACTATCGCGCCCATGCTTGTACCAGCGATGCAATCGATAGGTATTCGGTATTCCTCGAGCATTTTTAACACGCCAATATGCACCACACCTTTTGCCGCACCGCCGCTTAAAACCAAGCAGACGCGTGGGCGTTTGGGGGCTGTATCGAGGGCCAAGCTGGTATTAGGAAAAATGAGTGAGAAACTAACTACGATAATAAATGGTAGGGTAAGTGCTTTTGTCAACATAGAGAAAGCTTGGTGTGATAATGCGGTTATTTTTTTTATTGAAATAAAAGACACATTTGCTCTCCATGGCACGTCATTTAGCTAGCGACTATATTGCATGATTCAGTATGTAGGATGCAAGCAGTATCATACTGTCTTGCAGGTGGGGCTTAATTTCATTTTGGCTCTATTGGTTTTTGCCTTTGACTAACCATGAGCGGCTTTTGTTCCGTTGTGCGGTTACTTTGTTGTATCACACCTTTTTGAAATGAGTTATGTTCAGTAGCATCTAGTGATTGCAAGCTTTTAATCGTCTGACGAACCGTACTTGTTTGCGCAGCAACATTATTTAATCGTGTTGTTGGCATATTATTTTCCGCTACCAAATCTTTTAATCGTACGGAAAGTATTTCACATTGCTCATAAAGTTTATTACCCTGTGCTCGTACGTCATCATCTGTAGACCTCAAATATTCGACACTGATTTTCAATCCTTATAAGAGTACACTGTTTGCTTCTTGATAGGTTTTGTTATCTTTATAGAGATTTGTTTTTTCTTGTCTGGACTTCATATAGTGCTTTGCATTTATTTAATCTTAACTAGAGGACAATCTGGATGATATTGTCGGATTTCACCCAGGGAGGTTCTATCCGACCTACAAGCTAACCCCGGATTTTTTAACCCTTTAAATTATTTACCACCAACTTTGATTGTTGTTGCGCTTGGGTTTGTTCGTACCCATTTCTTTTCAGCATCTACTTGATGTTGATGCGTCACAACTGCTGCTG
>CAYSGV010000484.1:0-1540 GCA_964430685.1 uncultured Gammaproteobacteria bacterium | reverse complement strand
CAATAATGCAAACATCAACACTATTTTGTGCAGTCAGACCAGTAATGACCGTACATCCGTAAGCACCAAGATCTTGAAAGGTATGTAAATCTGCTTGAATCCCTGCACCACCGCCAGAATCTGAACCAGCAATACTCCAAACAATGGGTTTAGGCATCATCACGCTCCTGTTGCCAGAAAGGCGTACCAATTACAGGTGTGGACGGTGATGCAAATTCTCGTTTTTCAATTAAGCCACTACGATAAGCAAGGTGTCCGGCTTCTACGGCATGCGCAAATGCTTGCGCCATTTGTACTGGATTTTCGGCTAATGCAACTGCAGTATTTACTAATACCGCATCAACACCTAATTCCATTGCAAATGCTGCGTGTGAGGGTGCACCGATGCCCGCATCAATAATCAATGTCACATCAGGTAAACGATGGCGCAAAGTTTTAATTGCTAATGGATTGAGAATTCCTTGCGCAGAACCTATGGGCGCTGCCCAGGGCATCAAAATACGACAACCCAATTCAACAAGCTTTTCAGCAATCACTAAGTCTTCCGTACAATAGGGAAAAACTTCAAAACCTTGTGCAATCAGTTCTCTTGCTGCTTCAACCAATGCAAATGGATCAGGTTGCAACGTATAAGTATCACCGATGACTTCTAGCTTAACCCAATGCGTCGAAAAAATTTCTCTGGCCATTTGCGCTGTTGTAATTGCATCTTTGGCGGTATAACAACCGGCAGTGTTCGGTAAAATATGGCAGTTTAAGTTTTGTAACCATTGCCAAAACGAGCGGCCACTTTCTTGCATTTGTGTTGCGTTTTGTCGGCGTAATGATACGGTAATCACTTGTGTTGCAGACAGTGAAACCGCTGCTTGCAATTCCTGCAATGAAGGATATAAAGCAGTACCGAGTAGTAAACGACTAGATAATTCTGTTTGCGCCAATATCCAAGTCATTCTTAACCCCCTTGCATCGGTACGACGATTTCGATTTGGTCATTTTCTTTCAAGAATGTCTCTGCATAAGCACTTTTAGGAATAAATTGGTTGTTAATGGCGACAGCAAAAAAGTTTTCTGCATAGCCGAAACTTTCTAAAGCGGACAATAAGTTGGCTTGTGTCTCTGCCAAGCGTACGCTTTCACCATTGAGTTGCACATTGATTATTTTCAAGTCATCTAACATATTAATCACTTATAAACTTAATCTAGCTTAAGCGCTAGGCGAGCCAGCGCGGGTGCTAATAAAAATCCATGCCGATATAGTCCATTAATTCGGACCAGGCCTTCAGAACGGGAAATTTCAGGCAAATGTGATGGTAAGGCCGGTCGACATTGTACCATTGTTTTTATGACTCGTGCTTCAGAAAAACCGCGGTGCACACTATAAGCGCCGGAAAGTAACTCTAACAGTGTTTGCACCGAAATGTCACTCATATCATCACTGTCGATTTGGCTGGCGCCAATGAGATAAATGTGATTGGCTCTGGGCACAATGTATAGCGGATAACGTGGATGCATTAAGCGTAGTGGATGTTTAATGTTTACA
>CAYSGV010000483.1:0-1541 GCA_964430685.1 uncultured Gammaproteobacteria bacterium | reverse complement strand
CAGCCGCCAATTCAAAACGCATGCCTTCCATTAAATCAATATACGCTAAGTATTGTTCGGTTATTTTGGCAATAGGAATATTGAGAATATCTAGGTTCTGCTTCTTTATGAGATAAAGTAATAGATCGAGTGGCCCAGAGAAGATCTCCAGAAACACCCTTAAGGCATCCGGCGGTATATAGAGGTCGAGCGGCAATTGTGAAAACGGTTGCCCCGCAACCATGGCCAACTCGCCAGGCAGCTCATTGGCAATGAGGCTTTGTGGTTCTATGTATTCGTGTACAAACTCAGTCATTGGACCCTAGCTCTAGTGATAAAGGGGAGAATTATACACTATAAAACGGGCGGTGGGTTACCTTTTCCTACTCTTTGTATGGTGGCTGGCATTGTAGTCAAATCAACGATTGTCGTTAATTCTGTGCCACAATGGCCGCTATCGAGCATGAGATCGACTTGTTTGCTGTATTTTTCATAAATTTCATCAGGATCGTGCACAGGAGCCGTTTCTTGCGCCCCAATTAAGCTAGTGGTCACTATAGGTTCTTCATTCAGCGCTAACAACATTTGCGCCACAGGGTTACTTGGTATACGAATACCGATGGTTTTCAACTTTTCAGGCAATAAACGACGCGGAACTTGGCTTGAGGCCTTTAAAATAAAAGTATAGGGACCAGGTGCCAAATGCTTGAGCAGACGAAAATTATGCTTATCGACAAACGCATACTGCCCAATCATGGCAAGATCTGTACACAGCAAACTAAAATGATGCTTATGAGAAAGCTGACGTATACGTCGCATTCGCTCCATTCCAAGCTTATTGTCTAGCTGACAAGCTAACGCATAAGTGGTATCCGTTGGATAGATAATCACTGCACCATCGCGCAATAATGCCACCGCTTGCTTCAACAAGCGTTCCTGTGGGTTATCGGGATGTACATGGAATCGTTGTGCCATGATGTTGGCCCGCTGTGCTTAGGTAAATTGGTCTAAGAATTATAGAAGTAGGTGGTCTAATACGCTAGCGAAATATGAGTAAGATGCGTTTTTCTCGTGGCAAGAAGTAAATTCTTTCGTAGCGCGTGTTGGGAAACTTTTGCTCCTCAAGACGCGCTACGAAGAATAACAGTGCTACACTTTGGCTTTTTAGGCTAAATATTACTAATCTTAATAATGAGAGAACATAAAATTAGAGGTTATATTTATGCGCGTGAAAAAAAATAGTCGTATGCAAATGCGTAATGCACGTCATTTTAAACAATTTCGACAATATAAAAATACCCCAACTGAGACAGGTTTATTTCATCCTAAATAATCGCATTTAATGAAAATATATTGACTTTCCTAGAAGCATACTAATGAATAGACTATAGTTAAAGTATAAATAGTATGTGTTTAACATCGAGGGTTAGTGCTATGAAAACCAATACTTCTAAAACTAAGACTATTAAAAAAACTCAATTGAATAAACAACCTGGAAGAGCATTAAACAAGCGAAAAAGCAGGGGCAAAGGCGGCACAGGATTATGTACTGGAATTGGCTG
>CAYSGV010000482.1:0-1568 GCA_964430685.1 uncultured Gammaproteobacteria bacterium | reverse complement strand
GTTCTATTCATATAGGAATGTGTTCTGCGGACACGTCGCCAAGAGGCTGCTTAGTCCGCGCTACGAAGCCCCCCCCACTGCACCCCGCAGAGAGGTTTAGGGGATATTTATCTTGAAGCAAATAAAGCGCAGGAGCCCGGAGGGCGACGAGCCATTCCTTTTAATACACCCTACCATCAAGAAGAGGTTAAGGTTTTTTATTCTTCAAGCAAATAAAGCGCAGGAGCCCGGAGGGCGACGAGCCATTGCAAGAAGAATAAAAAACCTTAACCTCTTCCCACTACCAAACAAACATTATTTAGCTTAAAATACAAATGGTTAGTATCAATTGATGATTCCCATTTCTTGTCTCGCATCATAGACTGTGATACAAAACCTACTCTGCTTTGGTCAAAGGAAAACGATTGTTCGAGGTTGACCAAGATTCCATTAAAACCACTTTAAATGAGGAGAACGCTATGGCAACCGGATCAGTATTAGTTGGCAAACCTGCACCACTTTCTACATCTGCAGCAGTATTAGCAAATGGCGAAATTACCAACCAATACAGTTTCCCCCAACCAGGTAAATATTATGTTGTTGTATTTTACCCATTAGATTTTACATTTGTTTGTCCAACAGAATTAATTGCTTTAAATGAACGCATTAACAAATTACACGCGTTAAATGTTGAAGTGGTCGCTGTTTCGATTGATTCACAATATAGCCATTTTGCATGGCGTAATATGCCTATTACTCAGGGTGGTATAGGGCCATTAAAATTCCCATTAGTTGCTGATGTTACGCATGAAATTTGTCGCAGCTATGGTGTTGAACATGAATCTGCCGGTGTTGCCTTACGTGGTACATTCATCATTGATAAAAATGGTATTGTGCGTCATCAAGTTGTGAATGACTTACCATTGGGTCGTGATATGGATGAACTTATTCGTATGGTGAAAGCCTTACAATATTTTGAAGAGAATGGCGAAGTCTGTCCTGCAGGTTGGCAACAAGGTAAAGCAACTATTCAAGCGACACCAGCTGGAATTATTGATTATCTTGCTAATCACGCAAAAGAATTAGCAGAAGGCGCACAATAAAATTATTTAAAGTCCATTTAATTTCTTCAATACGTTTGGTGTATTTATGTACGAGTATTATGTTTCACTATATAAATATAATGCGAAACATATAAATACACCAAATAATCACATCATTTTTGAATCTAATTTATTTAATTAAAACAAACAACTATAAATTCGAATTTAAATTAATTTCGCAAAAAGCTTGCGGATATCATTTTTCACGATTATTATTGCCACGGAATCAAAGCATTCGTTGTTTTGGTGTTACGCTCGTGCAGGGAAGCTCAACAACTTCTCTCGCGAGATGTAATCGTTGAGATTGTAGCAATTGTCAGGGGGAAATGGTGCTTTTATGCGCCTGATAAAACCGAATCTCAATTATATCCGAGCAACATAAACTGCTTTTTTCATTTTGAAAAAACAGTATTTTGCTTAAATACCATTTCCCATTTTTGAAGTTGATAATAATGTAGCAAGGAGATTTACGCGTATGACTGAATT
>CAYSGV010000481.1:0-1572 GCA_964430685.1 uncultured Gammaproteobacteria bacterium | reverse complement strand
CCCGTGGCAATCTCCAACTACGAAGTACTATTCAGGAGATTGCCACGGGCGGCATCGATATTGTGTCATTAAATCTTAATGATATAGGCCCGCATTGACAGGATAAAGAAAAGCGCACACTTCATTTAATGATCTTGATAGCATAAAAACAGGTCTCATAGGCTATACTTATAACAGGCTACTTATAGGTTAACCACATGCTCGCGACTGATTTTGGTTTGGCATTTTTAGAAGGGATTGCGTTAATCGCATCACCTTGTATCTTACCCATACTACCTATTGTTCTATCTGCGGGCATCACAGGTGATAAAGCGAAGCCCTATGGTCTCATTTTAGGTTTTATTATTGCCTTTAATGTATTGACACTTTTTTCACAACAATTACTGCTCAATTCACATATCGACACAAATGTATTACGTCAGATCTCATTTTATTTACTAATCATTTTTGGCATCGTATTAATGTCCAATTATTTAAGTGATAAGTTTAGTCAGTTAACTCAAAAATTTGCGATGGCGGGCGAACATTTATCTAATAAAGCCAACCATCGACAAGGATTTATCGGTGGTGTGTTGCTCGGCTTACCCATTGGTTTAATTTGGACACCTTGCGCTGGCCCCATTCTTGCCGCTGTACTCGTGCAAACCATACGACAACAAACTGGGCTTGGTACATTTATTAATTTATTAGGATTTAGTATCGGCACGGCACTCCCGATGCTGTTACTAGCTACACAAGGAAATTTACTCATGAATAAATTAACTTTATTTAAAAAACACAGCGAACTCGTGCGTAAAACAACGGGTGCCATCATTATTATTACTGTACTGTTAACCACACAGACAAATCTTTTTATAGCTTCAGCACAAGCCGAATCACAAAATAATGCTATTCCATTGCAAAATGCGCTATCACAACCTTATACTGCTCCTGAGATTCAAGGTATTAGCGCCTGGATTAATTCCCCGCCATTATCACTGGCACAATTACGAGGCAAAGTAGTATTGATTGATTTCTGGACTTACTCGTGCATCAATTGTGTGCGCACATTGCCTTATATCATAGACTGGGATCAAAAATATCGTTCACAAGGATTAGTTATTATTGGCATACACAGTCCAGAATTTGCTTTTGAACAAGATTTCAATAATGTACAACAAGCCGTTAAAGATGATCACATTCAATATCCCGTTGCATTAGACAATCATTTAGATACATGGACCAAATTTAATAATCAATATTGGCCGGCACATTATTTAATCAATCAAAATGGTAATGTGGTTTACACCCATTTTGGCGAAGGCGATTATGCAGTAACAGAAAATAATATTCGTGCTTTACTCGGACAGAATACCTTAAAGAATTTGCCGCCAGAAAAAGAAAGCATGTCTGTTTTACAAACACCAGAAACCTATTTAGGTTATCTGCGCGCTGAACGTTTTGCCAGTTCTTTATCGTTAACAGGACATTATCAATTCCCTACTGATTTACCTTTACACACATGGGGTCTACAAGGAAATTGGTCACGCAGTGCAGATAAAATAACCGCAGATAAGGCGGGGGCTGCAATTA
>CAYSGV010000480.1:0-1572 GCA_964430685.1 uncultured Gammaproteobacteria bacterium | reverse complement strand
CGATGCTATAATACGGAAATTGAAAATATTAAGGAACAAATTCGTCATATCCCCTTATCTTTTTGGGCAATGCGTCTATGCTTTATTGCTGCATAGATTTACAGGGCAAAATAGATTTTGTATCGGTTTCCCTGTGGCAATACAAGAAGGTGCTGGTTTCATTTATGGTGCGCAAGTCAATACAAATCTCATCCCATATGATTTTACCTCGGTTTCTACAATTACTGATCTGCTTGAACAACAAAAGGAATTTTTACAATCGTTAAAGATGAATGACAGTCAGCATGATTACTTGCCTGTATCAGAAATAGTTAGGGGCCTGGATAAAAATATTCTAAATATTCTCTATACACAAACTAATTTCAAAGATAATAATTTTGTTTTTTCAAATAAAGTAAGTGATGAATTAGATGTTGACTTGTTGGGTGAAATATTGTTTGAACAAGAAATGAAAGCCCATACACTCAAATTCAGAATTAGATTTCAAACAGACAAACTCGATTCGTTTTTGGTGCATCAATTTGTAGATGAATATAAAAATCTATTTGTTCATATATTAGATGAATTAGTAAATGAAGATGCTGTAGGGCAATTAACACCCATAGCCAATTACTCTTTATTATCTAGCAAACAATATCAACAAATCGTTCATGATTGGAATGAAGTTGAAAAAGGCTGGGGCAGCGACAGCACCATCGTTGCACTCTTTGAAAAACAAGTAGCGACATTAGCGGATAAAGATGCATTAATCTGTGATAATCAAATATTAACCTATCATGAATTAAATGCAAAAGCAAATGAGCTGGCCCATTACTTAAGAAAAGCATATCAGATTAAACCAGAGATGCTGATTGGTTTATGTCTCGATCGCACAGCACACATGTTAATCGGTATATTGGGTATCTTAAAGGCGGGTGGTGCCTATGTGCCTTTCGACCCAGATTACCCAAAAGAGCGTATAGAATATATCTTAAACGATACAGACGTATCTTTGCTCATCACCAACGAAAGGCATCAAGCCAAATTGTCAGAAATAATCGGTATACAGGCAACCAACGAAACCAAGTCAATCATTGCTCTAGATACGGCTGCAGTACAAGCAAAGTTAAATCAAGCCAAAAAGACCAATCCATCGCCAGTCAATAAACCGAATCATCTGGCCTACGTGATGTATACCTCAGGAACGACAGGTAAACCCAAAGGCGTGATGATAGAACACCGCGGTGTTTATTCATTGGTTAAAGATGTGAACTATATGGAAGCGACTGCAAGCGATGCCTTTGTTCAACTTTCAGACCCCACATTTGATGCGGCTACGTTTGAGATATGGGGCGCATTGTTAAATGGCGGAAGACTATATGTACCCAGTAATAAAATGGAATTGCTTGGCGACGTTGAGTTATTCAGCAAAATGCTATCGAGCTGTAAAATAACCATATTGTGTTTAACGACGTCATTATTCCATCAGATAGTGTTGACCCAGTCAAATCTATTTGGCGGGATTAAGTATTTGTTGGTAGGGGGAGAAGCCCTGAATAAAGAATTAGTGATGGGATTATTAAAGTCGAAGCA
>CAYSGV010000479.1:0-1575 GCA_964430685.1 uncultured Gammaproteobacteria bacterium | reverse complement strand
ACAACCTATTTCATGTTTAATTCGTTCTGCAGTTGTTTCATCAATAAGAATGCCATAATTACGGCGAACGTAATTAATAATTGATTCATCAAAGCGATCACCACCGACGCGCACCGATTGTGCGTAGACAATGCCATTTAAAGAAATAATCGCCACTTCTGTGGTACCGCCACCGATATCGACCACCATTGAACCATTTGCTTCCTCAACTGGCATACCTGAACCGGTTGCAGCAGCCATAGGTTCCTCGATGAGGTACACTTCACGTGCGCCCGCACCTAATGCTGATTCTTTAATGGCACGCCTTTCAACTTGAGTAGAACCACAAGGTACGCATACCAACACGCGGGGACTGGGACGTAAAAATTTATTTTCATGAACTTTGCGAATGAAATGCTGCAGCATTTTTTCTGTAATATAAAAATCTGCAATCACACCATCTTTCAAGGGACGAATTGCGGCTATATTGCCTGGTGTACGCCCAAGCATACGTTTGGCTTCAATACCTACGGCGATTACTTTTCGTTGTCCATCGTTAGCATTAGGGTTTCCAGAAATCGCTACAACGGATGGCTCATTGAGCACAATTCCACGTTCAGGAATATAAATCAATGTGTTGGCCGTACCTAAGTCTATAGACATATCCATCGATACCAAACCGCGTAATTTCTTTAATAAAGACATAAAAACCTCAAATTCAATTTTGCTTAGATAATCGCAAGTTAGGGTACTCTAGCAAATAACCAGCCCGTACGGCAAGGGTTTTAAGGAAAACCCTGGTCCTTTATCCCTCTCAAGGGAGAGGGTATGATTCTTAAAGGGTAGGGGTGAGGCTTAAGTGTTATTTGAAGACATAGTTACTGGGATTTAAGTGGCGAATGGTCCAAGTAGTTAACAATCATGATCTGCGCAATTATTATCCAGACTGCGGCAACTGCCAGCACAAAAGAGAACTCGAAAGACTGTTCCAATATTGTTAAAAAAACTTGTTGTGAAGCGACATAAGCACCGAAAAAACCTAAAACAAAAGCAATATAGCGACTGATATAAGGAACAACAGGTAATAGTATAAGCACACCCAATAGACCAATGACTGTTCTTTCAGTTCGACAATACACACAAGGTTCAACAAAGCCCATATAATCGACGCCCCAGGTGGCTAAACAAATTACGATCGATAAAATACCAACCGTAGAAATAATCGTTTTTTGCTGCATAATATTCCCTCTATATAATAACGTCCCTAATGATGCCCGCCTGTATAATATCGGCATAGTATAGACAGAAAATTTTCTATGTGTAGTCTGAATAATACCCCCATACTTGACAATTTACAGGTATAAACGGTTAATATAACGTTTACATTACTAAATGGAGCTTTTATGGCAAATAATCCTACTCCGGTAGAAATAATCGATGAAAAAGTAGTCACTAAAATTGCGCATTTAGCACGCCTAGAACTTGAACCACAAGAAATCCCACGAATGGCTTCACAATTGTCTAATATTTTTGACCTTGTAGCCCAACTAAACCAAGTCAACACAGAGAATATCAGCCCAATGTACAGTGCTCATG
>CAYSGV010000478.1:0-1580 GCA_964430685.1 uncultured Gammaproteobacteria bacterium | reverse complement strand
GAAGAACAGATTAAAAAAAATTTAACCGTGCCCAATAAGCATGGACTGCATATTCGCGCTGTGGCCAAATTATCTGCTTTGGCTGCACGTTTTCAAGCTAAAATTGAAATTAAAAATAATAAAAAAACAGTGGATGCCAAAAGTATCTTAGGGCTATTAACGCTGGGCGCAAAGCAAGGCGAACAAATTGAAATTAGCGCCAGTGGTACTGATGCCCTAGAAGCCATCAATGCCATCGATGAATTATTCGCCAAACGCTTTGATGAAGAAGAATAAACTTCTTGCATCGTGCAAGTTACAGCAAACTATCGTCTTACATCCATTATCTTTTAGGTCGTAGATTAAGTTGCAATCGTGTGTTTTGATTCGGTACAGCAAAGTCTAGTATTGTTTGGTTAAGAGAAGCGAAACGTAATGGCACAGCCTTGCCAATTTTTATTTGTTCATACACATGATTCCATGCTGGTAAATCTTCATCTTCTGTGAGCCATGTTGCTATTGTTGCTTCATTACACCATTGCTGCAGCTTTGGCATAACACTCAGGTGATGCCCAGAATTACGAAAAATCCGCATTGAGTCTTTATCTTGCCATAGTGTAAGTGTCCAAAAAGTTAAATTTTTATCGGTTAATATTCGGCCACGTAGAAATCCTGATGAATGGGTTAATTGAGAGGTGATTAAAAAAGTTTTATAAATAAATATCGGCAGAAAGCACCAATGTCTTAATTTCAAGCGTGTCGCTGATGCCACTGTTGCCATCTATATATACACCTTTGTTCAATGGTCGCGTCTTTACGGTTGTGTTCTGAATGTCAATAACGGTACTTCAGAGTTGCGACCTTAAGAACTGCTTTGTCTACATTATATACTCAATACTTGCAATAATCGTGAATTTGTTTTTGGAGAAATAGTTCCTTTTTTTCGTTTAACCAATTTTTTGTGTTATTAAGTTGCTCATTGGCTTGCGTGAGTTGTCGTGCTACTGCAATGCCGGCAGTGCCACCCGTTAAAGCACGATTTTCTACCGCATTTTCAACTTGTAATGAACTAAAAATAGTTTGATCGAATAATGGACTATAGCGTTGCAATTGGGATAAGGTTAGATCATTTAAAATCATTTTTTTAGCAATACAATCTTTAACAACTTGACCAACCACCGCATGTGCTTCACGAAATGGCATGCCTTGACGCACTAAACCATCGGCCAATTCTGTCGCGCATAAAAAATCATTGCTTGCTGCTTGATAGAGTTTATCTTCGTTAAATCGCATGCTTTCAATCATTGGTGCGAATACGGCAAGACATTGCGTGAGCGTTTGCATGCTATCAAATAAAACTTCTTTATCTTCTTGTAGATCTTTATTATAAGCAAGTGGTAGCGCTTTGAGAGTTGTCAGCATGCTCATGAGTGATCCATACACTCGTCCGGTTTTACCACGAATCAATTCTGCTACATCGGGATTTTTCTTTTGTGGCATCATGCTACTACCGGTACAAAAAGAATCATCCAATTCAACAAAAGCAAATTCTTGCGTGGACCATAAAATAATTTCTTCACAAAAGCGTGATAAATGCATCA
>CAYSGV010000477.1:0-1585 GCA_964430685.1 uncultured Gammaproteobacteria bacterium | reverse complement strand
CAAGCGCTCATTGAGTAAATACCCCTTTTGAATTACCGTAACCACTGTGCCACCAGGCACATTTTGGTCCTCAACCATCGACATTGCTTCATGATGCATGGGATCAAAAGGACTACCAACAGGATCAACGGCCTTAATACCAAATTTAGTTAATACATCCACAAAAAGCTTAATGGTCATCTCAACACCACTATAAATCGACTGCACGACGGTTTGGTCAGACTGCTCACCACCAGCAGCCAAATTCAATTGTTCAGAAGAAATTTGTGCTGCACGTTCTAGAGTATCAATTACCGGAATGAGTTCAAGTGCAAATTTTTCAATAGCAAATTTACGTGTTTGTTCATTCTCACGTTCAAGACGTCTTTTCATATTTTCACAATCAGCAAGCGCATGAATATATTTTTTCTGCTGTGCATCGGCTTGCTGCTGATGGTATTCTTTTTGTTCGGTTAATTCCTGCAATTCTTTTTGTAATTGCAGCAATTGTGTCTGTAAGGATTCATGATTTTGTGACTGAACGGAAGTATTGGATTCTAGACTTTCAGGTTCATCAGGTTCTGTGGGTGCAACGCGTTTCGCCATTACATCTGCCAATCGAGAAGTAGCGCTTTTTTCTTGTTGTTCTTTACCCTGATGCGTTGACGCATCTTGTTTATCTTTATGATGATCATGAACCATTACAATCCTCCAATAAAAAAAATCAGTTTAAAGTGCTGAATTAATATGTGGGCTTTTCATTTTGATTCAAGGCCGCGGTTAATAATTTTGCTGTAACATCGACAACAGAAATCACTCGGTCATAGTGCATGCGCGTTGGGCCAATCACCCCTAATACACCCAATACTTTACCTTCCATTGAATAAGAAGCACCCACAACACTGTAATCGACAAATGCAGAATAACCCGATTCTTCACCAATAAAAATCTGTACGCCATCGGTTTCAACACACTTATTAAACAATTCCAAAATATCTTGTTTTTGTTTTAATGCGGAATAGAGTTCACACAAGGTTTGCACATTTTTTTGTTGGTCAGACAATTGCAATAAATTATCTTGTCCAGCTAACACATAGCCTTCGTCATGCGTAATGGTTGGCAAAACCTGATTGGCAATTTTAACTGCTTCTCGTAGCAAAACATCCATTTCTTCACGATCACGAGCAATCGCTTGTTTCAATGTCATTTGTACTGCGGTTAAATCTTTGCCGGCATATAATTGATTCAAATAATTGGCAAATGTTTGTAATTCCACTGCTGTATAAGCTCTATCAATATAAAGAATACGATTTTGGACTTCTCGATCATTTAAAACAAGAACCACTAATAATCGTTGTCCTGATAAAGGTAAAAATTCGATATGCTTAAAGACCAAATCTTGCTGTGAAGGTAAGGTCACGATGCCAACCAAGCTGGTAATATCAGATAATAAAGATGACGCAAACTGGAATAAATCAGTCATTTCCATTGCCGGCGATAATTTCTCTTGTAATTGGCGAATTTGATCCACACTTAAATCTTGCACTTGCAACAAGTGATTAATAAAAACACGATAACCTGCTGCAGTCGGCACACGACCAGATGA
>CAYSGV010000476.1:0-1586 GCA_964430685.1 uncultured Gammaproteobacteria bacterium | reverse complement strand
AAATAAAGTTGTTTGTTCAACACGAGAAGGGCCGCGTCGCAACCAGCGTGTTGCAACCATTGCCGGTGCCGTTCCTAAGATTGCAAACAACCGACCATGTGCTTGTAATTGTTGCAGGAATTCTTCGGGGAGTAATTCCATGGAACCGGTAACGACGATGACATCATATGGTGCATTGGTCTTCCAACCACGCGATGCATCACCCGTGTTAAATGTGACATTATTTAAGTTTAAGTGTCTTAATTTTTGCGAAGCTTGGGCGCTAAAATCAGGAAAAATATCGATGCTATAGATATCATTCGCTAATTTTGCCAAAAGGGCGGTAATGTAACCTGTGCCCGTACCCACTTCGAGAACACGGTCCGTTGGTTTGATTTGCAATGATTGAATCATATTCGCTTCAGCCCAAGGCAAAAACATTTCTTGGCCATGTGCTAAGGGAATAATTTC
The DNA here is from genome assembly GCA_964430685.1 of uncultured Gammaproteobacteria bacterium. Taxonomy (GTDB): domain Bacteria; phylum Pseudomonadota; class Gammaproteobacteria; order CAYSGV01; family CAYSGV01; genus CAYSGV01. The sequence continues at coordinate 1,136 of CAYSGV010000476.1, read as the reverse complement.
ATCCGCGTAGGCGAGCCCACTGTAAGCTTCCGGTACAAAAAAATCACGCGGCGTTGTTCTGATGGCTTCCAAAACCTGTTCATCTAACACTTTGCAAGCACGAATTTGTTGCTTCAACATATTTTCACAGGCGCGATTCATATCCATATTGTATCCAGTTGTTTCATTTGAGGTGTTTATAGAACTGTGTTGGATCAGATTATTTATTTTTCACAATCGACGCAAGTAAAATATACTATAGGCTCAAAATAAGGATATAAACGATGACCACGATACCAGCAAAATCGACACCGCCATTTAGGTTTGCGCAAAATGACTTCAAGGTCCTAAACAAGGAAACATGTTATACAGGCTTTTGTAATATAGAGCGTTTTCACCTTACCCATGCTTTGTTTCATGGAGGCAACAGTGAACCTATCGTGCGCGAACTTTGCGTACGGCGTGCAGCGGTTGGCGTACTGCCCTATGATCCATACAACAATACCGTGGTTCTCATTGAACAATTTAGGATCGGTGCACTCACAGCACAAACCCCTTGGTTATTGGAAATTATTGCCGGAATCAGTGATAAACCAAATGAAAGTGTTGAAGCCGTCGCACATCGGGAGGCCAAAGAAGAAGCTGGTTTGGACTTAATTGAATTGCTTCCCATTAGTCAATATTGGGTAAGTCCAGGTGCTTGTAATGAATATATGAACCTTTTTTGCGCCAAAGTAGATTCGCGCGATTGCAGTGGCATTTATGGTGCACGCGATGAAGCCGAAGATATTTTTGTGCATGTATTCACGCTTGAACAAGCATTTAGTGCGCTAGACAATGGACAAATCAATAACGGTTCCAGCATCATCGCATTACAATGGCTACGGTTAAACCATGCGGAATTAAAGCAAAAGTGGCAAAAATGAGCCGTTAATAAGAGCGAAATACGCCCTTCACTTTTACGCGAGAAAAATTGCCATGATTCACTTGACGGTAATTATAACTGACAGCAGTCTGTGTTAGCACAACGGGTCGTACGCCGTAATATCGAGGAGCTGGTGGGCCATACATCACGCAAGAAGTTAACATCAGCGACATTGCCACCACAGAAAAACTCAAGATTCGTTTCATGTTCATCATCATTTACCCTTTCTAGT
>CAYSGV010000475.1:0-1600 GCA_964430685.1 uncultured Gammaproteobacteria bacterium | reverse complement strand
AACACGACCAAACTGGCTAAGTTCACCATCAACAGGGCTAGTAATCAGCAAAGGATTACTGGGTTGTGGTCTGGCGTCGGGTAACAAGCGGCGCGTAAAAAAAGCATTGAACGTATCATAAGCAAAGGGATCAGATACCACACATTCACTCATATTTACTGAATAATGATTGATAAATGTACGTATGCACCAATTTTTGACCTTCGGCTCCCGTGATTCAGTCAGTATGCCGATGAGGCGAGTTAACGCGTGCTGCGGTAATAACATTTGCGGCAACGTGCAAATGGTTTCGTAAAGTTTTGAGTTGCTCATTATGGATCTTGTGGTTTGTTCATGTGCGCGTATAGTAACGTGAAAACACTGGATTGTTAAACATTGGGAGGCTACTTTGCAAAAATATTTGGTCGGTGGGGCAGTACGCGATCAATTGCTTGGTCTTGCGCCTAAAGAAAGAGACTGGGTAGTAATTGGTTCGACCCCAGAAGAAATGCAAAGGCTTGGGTTTACCCCGGTGGGCAAAGATTTTCCCGTCTTTTTGCACCCAGAAACACATGAAGAATATGCATTGGCACGCACTGAACGCAAAAGTGGGCGGGGTTACAAAGGTTTTACCTTCTATTACGATGCAAATGTAAGGCTTGAAGATGACTTAAAACGACGTGATTTAACCATAAATGCCATGGCTCAAGATCTTGAAACTGGTCATATTATTGACCCTTTTAATGGCCAAAATGATCTTAAAAACCGCATATTACGTCATGTTTCCGAAGCTTTTATAGAAGATCCACTCCGAATTCTGCGCGTTGCCCGCTTTTCAGCACTTTTATCGTCATTTTCCTTTCAAATCGCCGAAGATACGCGAAAATTACTCAAAGAAATGGTCGCTCAGGGTGAATTAAATGACTTAGTTCCCGAACGCGTGTGGAAAGAAGTCGAGCGGGCACTGATGACCCCTAAACCAAGTATCTTTTTCCAAACCTTATATGAACTGGGTGCTTTATCGGTACTGTTCCCTGAGGTAGAGGTTCTATTTAACACTCATGCAGATCAAAAAGTTATGGATGCTTTGGATCGAGCAGCACAAATAAATACTGAAGGATCAATAAGATTTGCTATCTTGTTACATCGTTTGGACGAAACTGATCCACAACACAGTCAGCAACTCATTCAAAACTTTTGTATGCGTTTGCGTGTACCCAATCGTTATCGTGAATTGGCAGAAATTACTGCGCGTTATACCGTGATCATTCCAAAGCTTGATTTAACATCTGCTGAAGAATTATTAAATGTATTGGAACGTGTAGATAGTTTGCGCCGACCCGAACGCTTTGAGCAATTTTTAGTAGCCACAAAAATGGTTTATGTCTCGTCAGACATAGAATTAAAAATTGCATTGCTTAAAGCAGCACAAAGCTATTTAAGCCAATTGAGAATTCCACCAGAACTGCTCACCCCTTCCTCTAAAGAAAATCCCATTGCACAAAAAATTCACGAATATCGGCGTCAGTCATTACAAGAGTGGTTAGATAATTTAAATTATGACATTTTACGTAGCAAACAATCACCGCCGTAAGAAAGATTAATTCTGGATCCTCGTGTC
>CAYSGV010000474.1:0-1602 GCA_964430685.1 uncultured Gammaproteobacteria bacterium | reverse complement strand
TACAGCAAAGCGATTCAAATTTCTATGCATTTTGCATCAATGATTTATTTATCGATTGAAAATAAAAAATGCAATAGAGCCATTCTAAAAGCAACAACATTACTTTTATTGTTCTAATGCAGCACTACCCGGCATTTTCATTTTTTGATAAAATTAATATAAGTTTAGGTAATAACAATAATGAGCATACACGTGGAGAGCGATATGGCTTATGATGAACTAGAAGATGCGGTTCGATTAATGAATACAGTCAGACAAGCAATCGAAAACCCAAGCAGTGGGCATTCTGGGGTTGAGAAATTAATTCTAGAATTTTGTGATGCAATTCGAGCTGCATGCCAGCGCGCCACAGGGCCTATTCGATCAGCTCAGGCTGCAGCGGTAGCTGAACAATTAAAAGATCCTACTCTGCAAGATTACAATATATTGCAGCGTGGAAAAAAAGCGAATGCAGTGGTCAATTATGCTAAAGAACTAGAGGAAGGATTGGCAAACAAAGCTTCATTTAATTCAACGTTAGGTAAATAATGGGTGTTATTGTAAACGATAGTTTATTGATTCATTTTATAGATTGATGAACTGATTAATTGAAATAAGCATCATTATGCAGCGGTAGCTGGTCCCCGCGAAGGTGTTAAATTTCTTAATATAACGTGTTTCTCAATTTCAATTGTTAATCGAGCGCATTCCATCTTATTAGCCTTTTTCCTTAAAACTTCAGTATCATCTGGATCTAATTTTGATTTGAGATGTTTTGTATCTTTACCATCTATTCCCATCTGTTCGAGATCAGTTATGATTTTAGCTTTGGTGCTTTGGTATACTGTATTCTTAGTTTCTATTAATTTCCTTGAGTCATTGATAATTCGTTGCGCATCCTGTATCACAGTCAGATTAGGGGTGGGCTTGTTTAGTTCAGATATATAGAGAGAGACTCCTCTATTAAATGAATGGTAAGCTTCGATTAATTCACGTTTGGCTGTTTCGAACGCAACAATATCATGAGAAAGATCATGGTCTGACTCTTTTACAAGTTGAGAGTCAGGTTTCTTCCCCGCATGTTGATATCCAAGAGCTACATGAGATTTCGCATCTTGTTGTGTTTTACGTTCACCCATATTGACGACCTCAATTTTGGCGAAATAACAGTCGTCCTTTTTGATTGTTAATCCTATATTTAAAGTATAGAAGGAAATATCTATTTTGTTGTGAAATAGTTGGCAGAAATGTTGCGTGATCTTTATAAAATTTGTCAGTTATAAATAGTGTCGCTTAGTGGGAAATAGATTCTTAACAAAAGCTTAAGAAATAACGTCTGGTTTAACCTATGCCACTTGATTTAAATTGTGGCGCTGTTGTTAAGACAGATCCCAATTGTGCTTGTGCGATATCAGCTGCACTTTGATGAACTTTATTTTCAAATTCACTTAATTTAGTTTTTACACCTTGGTAGGGAGCTGGTACTGAAGAGTCAACCGCTACAATATTATTAATCAGATTCAATGCGGGATCCCGCGCGGCTTTATAATCCGTAAGCGCCTTTACTAATGCATCTGCATTGGCATCACTTTGATTATGTGCATATCTAGATAACGCCTCATT
>CAYSGV010000473.1:0-1610 GCA_964430685.1 uncultured Gammaproteobacteria bacterium | reverse complement strand
TCATAGTCTTGCCACGAAGAAAATGGCAAATTAAATAGTCGTTGTCGCTCATTAAATGAAATGGCTGGATCTGGATCAGGGTCGATAAAAATATGGCGATGGTCGAAAGCTGCCAACAATTTAATACGTTTTGAATATAGGAGCCCATTACCAAAGACATCACCACTCATATCACCAATGCCAACAACGGTGATATCGGTATTCTCAATGTTAATGGCTAATTCTCGAAAATGTCTTTTGACAGATTCCCATGCGCCTCGAGCAGTGATGCCCATTTTTTTGTGGTCGTAACCGGTAGAACCACCCGAAGCAAATGCATCACGTAACCAAAAATTATATTCTTTAGATATGGAGTTGGCTAAATCTGAAAAAGTTGCTGTACCTTTATCAGCTGCCACAACAAAATACGGATCTTCTTCATCATAACAAATTGTTTGTTGTGGGTGGATTATTTCTGTTTTAACAATATTATCGGTTAGTTCTAATAAGCTTCGAATAAAAGATTGATAACAGGAAGCAACTTCTGCTTGTGTTTCTTCTCTACTTGCTTGCGCAGGTAATGCTTTTAAAACAAAACCACCTTTTGCGCCAGAAGGTACAATTACCGAGTTTTTAACTTTTTGCGTTTTCATTAGCCCTAGAATTTCGGTACGAAAATCTTCAGGGCGATCTGACCAGCGAATCCCACCACGCGCAACTTTAGCGGAGCGTAAATGAATGCCTTCAAAACGCGTCGAAAAAACGAATATTTCATATAGCGGTACGGGCAGTGGTATACCGGGCACACGTTTTGAGTCAAATTTAAAAGTTAAAGTATCTTTTGGTTTATGAATGTTATTGTGATGAAAATAATTGGTGCGCACTGTTGCTTGCATTAATTCGTAAATACTGCGCAATATGTGATCATCATCAAGATTGGCAACACCTTCTAGTGCTTGCTTAATTTCATTTTCAGTCTGTAGTAAATCTTGGTTGCGTTTATTATCATATGCTGGATCGAATTTGATTTTAAAATAGTTAATTAAAATTCTCACAATATCAGGATAATTTGTCAAAGTGTGTTCAACATAGTCTTGTGTAAAGCGAAAACCGATTTGGCGCAGATATTTACTGTAAGCACGCAGAACCCGAATTTCTAAACGAGATAATTTGGCTCGTAGTACAAGGCAGTTAAAACCATCATTGGTTACTGGATATTGATAGGCATAAATAAATACTTCTTGAAAGATATCTTTAAATTCATTGATATCTAGTTGATTCAAATTGGCACAGTCAACGCTGAAATCACTTATCCAAATAACGTTCGCATCATGCAACGTCAGTTCATATAAATGTTGCTCCAATACTTTTAAACACAAATTCTCAGCCATTGGAATGACATCACTTAGTGGAATTGGTCTAGTTAATTGAAATAATTTGAGCTTAATAATATTTTTATCTTGCGTTGGGTAATAAAGATCAACACGTAAAGGATTTTCCGCGGACAATAATTCCATGTTTGCAATATCCGCTAGAGCATTACTTGCATTAAATTCATTTTGATAACTTTGTGGGAATGCTTGGGTGTATTGACTGTCGAGTTGTGTGCCTTGTTGTTCACCGTATCGTTT
>CAYSGV010000472.1:0-1617 GCA_964430685.1 uncultured Gammaproteobacteria bacterium | reverse complement strand
AAATTCAATTGGAGCTTGCCCGCTTAGCAGACCAAGACATCCAAATTCAGCAAGAGTTAACGGTACAACAAGCGCAATTGGCTCGTTGGCTCGGGCAAGAGGCAGTGACACGACCACTCGTGGAAACACTTCCATCCATAACCGAGCCACCAGCATTAAATGATTTACAAAAATTAATTGCGCATCATCCAATCCTTGAAGTTGATGTTCAAGAAATGAAAGCAGCACGGAAGGGAATTGAGCTATCTAAAGAATACTATAAACCCGGTTGGACGGTTGATGTGAGCTATGGTGTTAGACAAGGACATATGCAAAATGGTATGCAACGCTCAAATATGGCAACCGCGATGGTAACTGTTGACTTACCTTTATTTACCCACAATCGTCAAGACCGAGATTTGATGGTTAGTCAAGACCAACTGGAAGCAGCAACGTTTAACAGACAAGTGCATTATCGAGATTTACTCAAAGAATTAAATGGCCAATACGCGATGTGGCAATATCTTACCAAGCGAGAAGCATTATTTCATCAACAATTAATTCCTAAAGCAAAACTAAATCAAAAAACCGCATTCATCGCTTTCCAAAATACCACTGGCGATTTAGCAAGTGCTTTTAAAGCGACACTGACTGAATTGAATGTTCGGCAAGAATTACTGCATATAAAGGTTGAGCGTGCTAAAGCCAGAGTAATGTTACTTTACTTAGAAGGAAAGATTGAATGAAAAAAAACATCTTAATCATTTCAGTTATCTTAGCATTGCTCGTTGGTATTATCATTGGAAGTTTTGTGAATAGTTTAAAAGAAACCTATGGCACAAATGTTTCCACTAAAATGAAATCAGAAAAAAAACTCCTATATTGGGTGGATACCATGGAACCCATGATTCATTATAAAGGTCCAGGGAAATCACGGATGAACATGGAACTAAAACCTGTTTATGCAGAAAATAATGATACTGAAACAACATCCCATACGATTCGTATTTCGCCAACGGTTGTTAATAATCTAGGCGTGCGCATCGCACCTGTTTCTCAAGGTACGTTTGCGAAGCATCTCAATACTGTAGGCTACGTGCAAGTCAATGAAAATAGAATCAACAATATTCACACCTATGCGGATGGCTGGGTAAAAAAATTATTCGTAAAGGTAGCGGGTGAACCTGTACAACAAGGTCAAATACTGCTGCAACTTTATTCACCCATGTTAATCAACGCTCAAGAAGAATATTTGCTTGCATTGAATAGTGGCGACAAACACCTCATCAATGCAGCAGTTAAAAAGTTGCAAACATTTAAAATATCTGCAGCACAAATTCAACAAATTAAAAAAACTCATAAAACAAATCTACTCATAAACATTACTTCACCTCAAAATGGAATTATACAATCACTTAATGTTCGCGAAGGGTCACGCGTCATACCCGAAACAGAAATCATGAGTCTTGTAGACTTGAGTGATATTTGGATCATCGCTCAAGTTGTAGAAGACAAAGCTAATTGGATTAAAGTAGGTACCCCTGCAGAAGCAAAAATTTCAACCTATCCAGGTAAAATCTGGACGGGTGAAGTTCAGTTTATTTATCCAGAAATCGACCCAACCACGCGCACCTTGAA
>CAYSGV010000471.1:0-1622 GCA_964430685.1 uncultured Gammaproteobacteria bacterium | reverse complement strand
AAGTAATGTAAAAATAAGATATGTTTAATATACTAATTAGTACTGAGGATTTATGACAGAAGTAATTCGCGCTATTCGCGGAATGAATGATATTTTACCGCCCGAAATTGCTTTTTGGCAGCAACTTGAAGCAATCTTAAAAGAAGTGGCCGCTAGTTATGGTTACCATGAAATCCGTTTGCCAGTTATTGAGAAAACGCAGCTCTTCAAACGATCCATTGGTGAAGTAACCGATATCATTGAAAAAGAAATGTATACCTTTGCTGATCGCAACGATGAATCGCTTAGCTTACGCCCAGAAGCAACAGCAAGTTGTGTGCGTGCAGGCTTAGAACATGGGCTTATTCAAAATCAACAACAACGTTGGTGGTATATTGGTCCAATGTTTCGTTATGAACGTCCACAGCATGGCCGTTATCGAATGTTTTATCAGTTTGGTTTGGAAGCATATGGCTTGTCTGGTCCGGATATTGATGCAGAAATTCTAGTATTGTGCGCACGATTGTGGAAGCGTTTAGGTATTGAAAACTTTTTAGAATTAAAATTGAATTCATTAGGGACTGTAGCAGCACGCAAGCAATATCGACAAGTATTGATTGATTTTTTTACCAAACATTTTGCTGATTTAGATAATGATAGTCAAAGACGTTTACATACCAATCCGTTGCGAATCTTGGATAGCAAAAATCCTGCAATGCAGTCTTTGATCCACGCTGCACCGCGCTTGAATGATTACCTGGATGAAGAATCACGTCTGCATTTTGAACAGTTGCAACAGATGCTGCAACAAGCGGGGATTAAATTTACTTTAGATCCGACTTTAGTGCGCGGATTGGATTATTACACCAAAACGGTATTTGAGTGGCAAACCTCAGTATTGGGTAGCCAAAATACAGTGTGTGCCGGTGGACGTTATGATGATCTGGTTGAACAGATTGGCGGACCCGCAACGCCGGCCGCAGGTTTTGCGTTAGGGATTGAACGCTTGTTAAGCGTATGGATGCAAGCTAGGCCAACATTAACAACAGAAATAAATACTTCACTAGCTGATGTCTACCTCATTCTGCAAGAACCTCAGTTCCATGCCGAACTTTCACGTATTGCAGAACAATTGCGCGATGCCATACCCTCGTTGCGGATCGTACAACATTGCGGGGTAAGCACGATGAAAAATCAATTTAAACGTGCCGATAAAAGTGGTGCTCGGTATGCTGTTATTTTGGGTGAAGCGGAAAGCCAGAGCCATAAAGTAACGGTTAAAAACTTACGTGTTGAGTCGACGCAGCAACTGTTGAGTGTGACGGAGCTAATTGATTATTTAAAATCTTCTATTTAGACTATAATGCTATTTTCGTCAGTAACGTAGCGCGGACACGGAGCTGATGCTCCTAAACCCGCGCTACGTTGAAAGAGTATAAATAATGGATAAATGGGAATATTTTAAAGGGAAAGGAGTGTATGCATGAGCCAGCATTTAGTAGAAGCGGAACAAGTTGAACAAATTAAGCGTTTTCTGCGTAGCTACGGGAAACCGATTGCTGCAGGGCTTTTAATTGGCTTAGTGGTTGTTTTTGGCTGGCGCTATTGGAATCAACGTGAAGCGCTGATTAATGCTGAAGCCT
>CAYSGV010000470.1:0-1624 GCA_964430685.1 uncultured Gammaproteobacteria bacterium | reverse complement strand
CAATATTATCGATATTGCAGTCGGTATTGTAATCGGATCGGCGTTTGGCAAAATTGTTTCTTCATTTGTCAGCGATTTACTGATGCCGGCATTTAGTCTCGTATTAGGCATCATTAATGTAGCTGATAAATCTGTAACCATTGCTGGCACCATGTTAAAATGGGGCTCATTTCTACAAAATATCATCGATTTTACCATTATTGCTTTTGCTGTCTTTCTACTTGTTAAATTGATCAATTCTATGCACTTGCAAGAAATACCACTTAAGCCTAAGTTATCCAAGCAAGAAGAGTTACTTGTCGAAATACGCGATTTGCTTAAAAACAAAGATAATAAATCGTAACTCCAACCACGTCATTCTCGGGCGAAGGCTGCAATCACTCACAATCACGTCAGTTAATAGTCCTCGTAAGTCAGATTTATCCTGGATTCCCTGGTCTTCGGCTGTATCGTTCAATTGCTTTTTCTTAAATATTTGGCGGCCTACACCAGGGAATAACGTAAATAGAGTGTTGCAGCCCTTACTGAGAATGACTTGAAAGACGTTGTAGCCTCTAACTAAACTATGTCACGCCGCAGCAGTTAATTTATGTTCTGCAGCTGTAAATAATTCAAGCAGACGCGTTAAAAATTGGCGCATGGTGCCAGATGTTAATGCAAAATCCGCAACAAAACGGTCGACTTCATTTTCACAATGTACATCTTTAGCCATTTGACGAACATCTTCAGTAAAACGAATTTGTTGCAATGAAAAATCATCTTTGATCACACAAGTTAATTGTTCTTGCCACTGAATGGCTAACTGAGTGACATAGAAATGTTCATCATTAAGCAAGCTTTGAATAGGGTCAGCAAATAAATCTTGCTTTTGTAATCGCGCTTTTCCAGAAGCTTCTCGTGGATTTTGTAATACACAAAAATCTTGAATACTTATATCTGCTGGAACTTCATCTTTACTTAACCAACGCGTGAGCACACTCGCAGGACTAGCCACATCAACTGGAAATACTTTTAATGATCCCAAAGTTTCCCGCAAAAATGCGGTAAAAACTTCAGCTTGTTGTCGTTGCGCCACATCAATCATGAGTAATTGGGTGTTGCGGTCAAAGCAAGCATAAATATATTGTGAGCGCGTAAAGGCTTTGGTCAATAAAGTTTGATGTATCTCTTCTTTAAGTGCTAAACGTTCTTTTTTATATACACGTCGTTTTTCAGTTTTTTCAATTTGCCAAACAGCATCTTGCAAATGTTCTTTAATGACACTGGCTGGTAATATTTTCTTGACGATTTTAAGGCAAAACAAAACAAAACCATCTGTCTCATAACAGAGTTCCGTTGTTTGCATAATAGGCGGCACCCAACCCATACTTAATTCCGCAGCGGGTGGACATTCTTGATAGGTTTCTTTGTCAAGTTTTGCTTCAAGAAAACGACTGTTCCAATCAGTAGGTTCATTAAATTGAAACAAATGTAAGTGTTTAAACCACATGGTGTATCCTGTTGTTTTTGTTGATTCCGGTTAACTAAATATACTAACTATTTTCTATGACAATTTGTGGAAATATATTGTTATGGCTAATTGCTTGTAAGGCAACTTTTGCTGCAATTTTACGTGCTATTTGCT
>CAYSGV010000469.1:0-1625 GCA_964430685.1 uncultured Gammaproteobacteria bacterium | reverse complement strand
GTTTGCACGATGATGTCCATGTGCGCGATAGGCAGCAATTAAATTTTGCACAGCTATCTGCTTTTTGAATTGTGCAATTAATTCTTTTTCGTTTTGCGGAACTGCTGCAGCTTGTGCACGCGCAACGGGTCGACGCGCCGAGTCAATAAAAAATTCACGCACTGGGGCATGCGCTTGATCACGCAAGCCATTATTTTTACCATTGATTGCAGGTAATTGACTGAAAAATGTTTGCCATTCAGGCGATACATTATTTGGATTAATTAAATACGATTCGTACAAATCTTCTATGTAAGATGCACCATTACTTAAATAAGATAATGCGGAAACTGCTTGCATATCATTCGTGATAGCCATTGCCTATACCTCTATAAACATATATTTAGTGCATCCTAATTTGTGTTTTTTGCCCTCTTTTTAAAGGGGGCCGACGTCTCAGGCGTCAGGGGGATTTTAATATTCGTGGTTAACTAAATTCCTCAAGAAAATCCCCACCACCTCACACATGCTCGGCCCCCCCCTTTGAAAAGGGGATGAAAGAAGTATTAAGTGCTTTCATCGATCATTTCCTGACGGATATTACCAATTGCCTCCATCGGATTTAATCCCTTTGGACAAACAGTTGTGCAATTCATAATGCCGCGACAACGAAATAATTCAAATGGACCTTCTAAATCTTCTAGGCGCTCTTCTTTGGCAGTATCACGACTATCCGCAATAAAACGATCCGCCTGCAACAATGCAGCAGGTCCCATGTACTTGTCAGGATTCCACCAATAAGATGGACATGAGCTGGTACAGCAAGCACATAAAATACATTCATAAAGTCCATCGAGCTTGGCGCGATCAGCTGGTGATTGCAATCGTTCTCTGGCCGGTGGTGGTGTATCGTTAATCAAATAGGGTTTTGCACGCTCATATTGCGCAAAAAATTGCGTCATATCAACTATTAAATCACGAATGATGGGAAAACCAGGCAATGGTCGCAATACGATAGGCGTCTTTAAAGATTTAAGTGGCATAATACAAGCCAAGCCATTGGTGCCATTAATATTCATCCCGTCGGAACCACAAACACCTTCTCCACACGAACGGCGAAAACTCAAACTAGGATCTTGTTCCTTTAACAGGATCAATGCTTTTAACAGCATCATGTCTTTGTTTGGTACTGAGAGTGTTAAATCCTGCATATATGGCTTTTTATCTACTTCAGGATTAAAACGCATAATTTTAAAAGGGATTTCTAGGTTTGTTGCGGACATACTTACGACCTTTATGTGTCAAATTGTTAATAAAACCCAAATATAATTACTACTAATACACCCTTTCTTTTGGTGGAAACGGATCGACTTCTTCGGGCTTCATATTAACTGGTCGATACTGAATGGTGTCATCTGCATAATAAAGCACATGTTTCAACCAATTTTTATCATCCCGCTGTGGAAAATCTTCTCTGCTGTGCGCACCACGGCTTTCTTCACGATTCAATGCCGAAATAGCTGAAGCATAGGCTACTTCTACTAAATTATCGAGTTCCAGAGCCTCAACACGTGAAGTATTGAATACCTTAGTTTTATCCTTCAGAACCGTGCGTTTGGCACGCTCGCGTATTTGTTTTAATGCTT
>CAYSGV010000468.1:0-1625 GCA_964430685.1 uncultured Gammaproteobacteria bacterium | reverse complement strand
TTTGTAATAAATTTTCAGATGTTTGATCATGCAATGGAAATATACTGATACCAATGCTGCCAAATACATAAATTTCGTGACCTTCGAGTGCATAGGGTGCAGTAATATGCGCCAATATTTTTTCGGCAATACGTGTGACATCTGTCACATTTCTTAATTGCGTTAAAATGAGTGCAAACTCATCACCACCAATACGCGCGACCAAATCATTTTTGCGCACACAGGCCATTAAGCGTTCAGCAACTTTTTGTACCAGTAAATCACCGGTGGCGTGACCCAGCGTGTCATTTACTGACTTGAAGCGATCTAAATCAAGAAACATAACAGCAAGTAAACCTTGATTAGCACGCGCATTGTTTATTTCTTCAGCTAAAGAGCGATGTAATAAACTTCGATTGGCTAAGCCAGTTAAAACGTCATGCGTTGCTAAATATTCTAAATCCGTTTCAAATTCACGCTGTTTGGTAATATCCTGCAATATCATGGTGAAAAAACGATCATTTTCGACCATGGCTTCACTAAATGAAAGTAATAATGGAAATTTTTCCCCGTTTTGACGTAATCCAACTAATTCTTGTTGTACACGCATCACTGGATTTTCTAAAATCGTATCGAATTGTTGGTGATATTCCGCACTGAGTAAATTTTTAAATGGTTTATTGTGCATGCTTTCTGAGCTATAACCAAAAGTATTTTCTGCTGATGAATTAAAACTCTCAATTAATCCTTTTGCATTAATGGTTACAATTGCAGCAGCTACTGATTGAATAATTGCTTTTTCATGCGCTTCACTGCGTGCTGTTTCAACAAGTTTGACACGCATGTATTCGAGATCTTTTGCAAGATTCGTTACTTCTACAATACTGGTTGCGAGCGATAATTTCTCATGACTGTGTCCATTGGCAATACGCTGTGATATTTTACGCAGTCTGCGAATTGATCGTGATAATAAAGTTCCAAAAATACCAATTAAAGTAAGCGAGAGCAAACTGTAAATACCCGCAATATTTAAAGCAAGTTTTGTTGAGGTTGATATTTTTTGTAAGATTGGTGTTTTATCGTAACCTAAACGTAAGACGCCAGTGATATGATCTTTGGTATCGTATTGTGGTGTAATAATATAATAAATATTGCCATTTGGATTATCAAAGCTTCGGTTAGCGTTCACAACATTAGGATGAATCGTTGTATCTTTTGCGCCGGTGATTATTTTTTGGTCGTTGGTTACATAATCTGCATAGACTACTTGGTTGCCTATAAGCATGTCATCTAATAAATTTTTAATACGTTTTTCATCCAAATCAAATTCCAGTAATTGTTCGATGAGGTAGGATTGATTGGTAGCAAAATTAATAAATTGCTTTTGATAGTCTTCACGAATGATTCCCAAAACAAAATAAAATAAGAGCGAAAGAACACTAATGTGAATCAGTGCTAAACCAATGAGCATGCGCCCCGTAAAACTGTTGATTAGGTTTTTGAAAATCATGTCGTTCCGAAATTATTTCAACGATGAGGGGATATTATAGCGTTTTTTAGCCTGAAAATCCCCTTCCTGGTTGCATCTAGTAACATGTGTACTTCTCGTAGGTCGGATAGAGCTCTTCAGGGCGAAATCCCACAGC
>CAYSGV010000467.1:0-1637 GCA_964430685.1 uncultured Gammaproteobacteria bacterium | reverse complement strand
TATGCCAAATCTCGTATCGGGATCGCGGCGGTAAATACCAAGGTCAAACCGGCGTCACTTTGCCGTTGACTTAATTGAAAGGGTCAAGTATCAGATTGCAAGTTTTAGCCACATCAAATACGTATGAAATACCTATGGAAAACTTGCAATCTGATATTTGCCCCTTTCATTTGGAACCAATTGAAATTGAATGGTTTTCTTCTGCAAGTCGCTATTATTGCCGGGTGATCTTTGCTATGCTCTTAGCAAAGTTAAGATTATCTTAAGCTTTCGTCGTTAAAATCACAGGAATACAACAACTATTTAAGTTAAGCCGGGGGAATACAATGACGGTTATCGATTTATTTCAAATCCGGGGTTTATTACACGATCTTGAACGAATACTAGGCCTTCATCCTAATCCTGAGTTGCAGGCTAAGACCAAGGAGCATCAGGAACGGTTAAAAGCAATCACTGAAACATTGAGGCACCGCTCGCAAGATGACAATGTTTTTGTACCAGTAGCTTTCGCTGCCGAACAAGAACACACACTACAATTGGCGCTCGATTTTTTAGGATTAGAAATTCCCCAAACCGGAATTTACCAGGGCCAGGTTATTTCGCAAACCGACCCTAAACGTAAAGGTTTAGCTAGCGGTGTTATACAGCCCGAAAATCCCGAAAATGTACGCATTGCTAAATTATTTTCCAAAGCCTACGAACTGCGCAATTTTGTTACTGATTATTTTCGCAAAGAATATAAATTTGTTGAAATGTGCACCAGTTTGGATACGGATAGATTAACACGTTTAATTAAAGATCTAGACGCTAAGGAAGCACGTGCATTTCGCTCAGAAGAAGAATATCGTGCAGTCAGAGCAAAAATTCCAGGTGTACTTCGCGCATTAAGAAAATATAAAGACCTGCAGAATTTATTACCACTAAAAGTGGCAGATTGTTTTGAATTGGCTTTTTATCCCGTAACACCATCACCACTACTTCAAAACACACCAGCATCTGGTTTAGCGCGTGCTATTGAACTTATTTTTGCTAAGTTTTCCAATGAATCAAAAGAAATTATTCATGTTCAACCACAACTGCATGATTTAGCTGCCGCATATTTAGATATTAATTTTGTGTTAAATATGTATGAAAGAATATTCGAGGGTAAGGAGCATTCGTTTATTCAACAATCACAAGATTTTATCTTGGCGTTACCGCAAAAACGTATCGGCCAATATCAATTTATTAGTGATGCGGGAAAAATGCTGCAATCAGCCAAAGAATGCATGTGTCCAGAGGAATTAGAAGCACTCTTTTGTTTTGTGACAATAGAAGGTGTGCCACCCAAGCAGCACATTGTTACCATTAATGACCTGCAAAAATATTGTCAAAAAATTCATGAATGGGCAGAGAAAAGTGCGCAGGATTTTAATCATGCAGAACATATTCGTTTAGTCATACGAGACAAGATTGAACCAGCAGAACAGGAAGCGCACCGTCAAGGTGCAGCGAGTGCATCGTCTCGCCGCGCAACACTATTAACACGTATTAAAATGAGCTTAGCTTATATATTAGAAAAACAAGAATTTCGGAGCAGTGCAGCTGCCAATGATCGTGATGCCGTTATCGAACACACCATTGCAGTGGTTTGTAGT
>CAYSGV010000466.1:0-1639 GCA_964430685.1 uncultured Gammaproteobacteria bacterium | reverse complement strand
CAGTACATGGCATAAGCTATTCAACTCTGGTTGCGTCATTTCTGGCAGGTAGATAATTGTACCGCCACCATATCCCTGTTCACCAACAGATTCTACAAAAAAACACTGCGTACAAAAACAGCAGGCACAAACTAAATTTTCATTACTGATATTATTAAAATTGCCATCTTTACAGACGACTTCTTGAAATAAACGTGCTTGAAACCCACAAAACTGACAAGTAAAACGATCGCGTTCAAGTATTTTTTTTGCGCGTTCACGAAAGGCTTTTGAAGCCTTTCGTGCCGCAAACGCTGCCCACGCACCGGGCTTTGCGTTGATGTTTAGTGGGTATGCCACATTAAACCTTTATTGTTGATAGGTAAAACTTGTCTTACCAGCTGTACCACCAACTTGCTCTTGAGCCGCGCCGCTACCAAACAAAGTGGCGCCTGCTACAGTAAATATTGTTGGTAAAAAGATTAGTGCTGCAGCAATAAAGATTAAAGCAATTGGTGTACCAATGGGTACTTGTGTTGGATTATCTTTGTGTGCCTTAAATTTCATAATGGCACCAATAGCAAAACCCATACCAGCTACATAGGCAACAGCAGTAATCAATTTTGCTAAACTTGCGAATGACTTAATTACTGTATCAGCTACCGCACCTATAGAGTTAGCGGGTGAAGTACCACCACCTGCACTGCCAGCGGCAAATACACTTGTTGAAAACAAAAAAGTGATACAGATGACACTCAATACTGTAGCAAAACCCATAATCTTCCAAGCATTTTTAGAAATACTAATATGATTAACCATTTTTACACCCTCATCCACTGTTACTAAAAAATTTCTCATTAACAAATTCTTGTACAATTATAATCTCTGGCCACGAATTATCCATAGTTTCATCAATCATCAGGTCCCTAGTCCAATACTAGACCATAGAATATTTTTCACTGCGACAATATTCATAGCCAAAACGCCACCGAAAATATGGGTAAATGCTTTACCCAAACTACTTTGATGGGTGCCACTTTGCGATCCACGCGCGAGTAAAACCCAACCTTTAATAAAGGCTGCTAATCCCACCAAATTAATCACTTGCACAACTACTTGTGCCAATTGGGTCCATTGGGGATTAGGACCTGAATAATCTATGGGAGATACTTGTGAATTACCAAATACGGTTGTCGTCATCACTGTCCATGCGGTTGGGACATAAATTAACATTGCTCCTGCAATTAACGTGGCCATTGGCTTTGCAAGGTTCGAGTGGCTAGGCATCATGGTACGTGATTCGCCATAGATGCGCAGTTGGTATACGCCCATTAAAATAAACCCCATTCCCATAATGTAGGCTGCCGCTGTAAACAATTTCCATAACTCTGGAAATTGTGACGACAGCGTCGTTAACATTTGCGAGAGATCAGGTGTACCGCCTGCTTGCGCGTAAGCAACTGCTGGGGCCAAAAATCCCATAATAAAACTTAGGCAGAGACCTTTGGTTGCCCTATTCACTCGAAAAAATATTTTTAATGGACGCATGATTTAACTCTCCGTATTCATAACATCCCAATAGTTAATTCTTACGTCCTTGAAATTTACCTAACGTGCATTAATTCCAAAAGGAATAACTTGTCCGCTACTCGTAGCAACA
>CAYSGV010000465.1:0-1640 GCA_964430685.1 uncultured Gammaproteobacteria bacterium | reverse complement strand
ATTTGCAGATGGTAGTGCGCGTGTATACATAGCGCTGCATCATTTAATCATTGATGGCGTAAGTTGGCGAATCATTTTAGAAGACCTTTATCAACTCTATAAAGGAAACGAATTAGCGCAAAAGGGAAGTAGCTATCGACAATGGGTTGCTACAATTGCGCAATATTCGAACAAATATGCGAATGAAAAAGATTATTGGTCTGCAGTGCAAACAGACTTTAATGAAAGTTTTTATAATGAATTGCTCGTTGATCAAGAAAATGCTCAGCAAGTCGACATCACATTGGATAATAGGCAAACTGACCTATTATTGCATGATAGCGGTAAAGCATATCACACACAGATAAATGATATTTTATTGTCTGCTTATGCCTATGCTTTAACTGCATTAACTGGTGAATCGGTACATCATATTGTATTGGAAGGGCATGGTAGAGAAGAAATAGATGACTCAATAGATGTTAACCGTTGCGTTGGCTGGTTTACTACTTTATATCCAATACGTCTAGAAATACAAGAGAGTATTGAGTCTAGTCTAATGCATACTAAAGAATATTTACGCACCATACCAAATAAAGGGGTAGGTTATGGTGCACTGTACGGTTATACAGACCCATCATTACCACATCTCAGTTTTAATTACTTAGGACAATTTGAGAAAAGCGAAAAAATACAGTGGAATATAACTGATGAAGTAAGCGGATTAGCCATCGCTCATAAAAATAAAAATTATTTTATATTAAGTTTAAATGGATTGGTAATAAATGGTCAGTTACGATTTATTGTTTCAAGCAAATTATCATTAGAAATGACACAGAGATTTGCGCAACTCTACAAAATTAAATTGACTGAAGTTATAGCTAAGCTAGCTAAGCAATCGAGAAGTTATTTAACTGTGAGTGATATCGATAATTTACTTAGCCAATCCTGTTTGGACCGACTACAGCAAAGCAAGGAAATAGAAAGTATCTATTTAGCCAATAGCTTACAACAGGGATTTATTTATCATGCACTCAACCAGGGAGAAATCGATGATGCGTATCGCGTACAACTTGTTTGGGAGTATCACGAGGCACTTGATATAGAAGCGTTAAAGCTGGCATGGCAGTATGCACAGAGACGTTATCCGACTTTACGTTTAAGGTTCGATTGGTCTGAGGAGTTGGTTCAAATCATTGATAAAGAAGGAATGTTGCATTGGCACTATAATGATTTAAGCATGATTGCAGCATCAAAAGAACAAACGCAAAAAATTAAAGAAATTCAAGCAGAGGCTAAATTAGTCGCCTACGATTTAAGGCAAGGTAATTTATTTAGTGTGCATTTAATTAAGCAAAAGGAAAATCTCTATACCTGTATCTTTAGCAATCATCATGCAATTATCGATGGTTGGAGTGTGCCGATCTTACAGCAATTTATTCAAGAAACGTACACACAATTAAAGGTAGGAAAAAGAATTGAATTGTCGATTGACCGAGGTTATGAAGTTGCACAGAAATATTTGCAAACACATTCGCATGACCATCAAGTATATTGGCAAAATAAAATAGCTGAAATTGAAAGAGAAAATAATCTAAGTGGATTATTGAAGGAAACACATCAGCATATAAAGCTTAGAGAATATAAACATATTTTGCAAC
>CAYSGV010000464.1:0-1648 GCA_964430685.1 uncultured Gammaproteobacteria bacterium | reverse complement strand
GGCACATCAAGGCAGGAACCCCGAAACGAGTGAAGCCATTAGATTTCTTGCAGCTAAGGTACCCTATTTCCGTGCATCCAAAGATTTAAAAACGAGAGTCAATGGCAAGAAAACAACTAAGGCCAAGGCAATAAAATAATAGTCATAACAAGGTACGGTTTCTATGCATTGGCATTTGTAAGGACCATCACGCCTGACGCAGATATTTTAATACATGTCGCTAAGGCTACTGGAATATTGAGAGGTACGTTAGAAACATCACTATGTGAAATAAATGGCAATTAACTATACTCTAAAGCCTGATGTTATAGTTAACAATCACATTTAGCTTATACCCTCTAAAAACAGTGTTTGCAAGGTATTCATTTGTTCTATACTCGAGTTGACGTGAAGAGTAGGGCTATAGACGTTAACGAGAAACAACAATAAATGTTTATGTTCATAATGAATGATTAAGTTCGTGCTGAGTATAGGTAAAGGGTCACTAAGCAATGATGTGTACCTGCTGAGTCAATCCCAAGTTCTAAAGGTTTGGTATTTCAACGGAGACTTATTTGTTGAGATGAAACCACTGCAATATTAATATGTTGAACTACTTTCTGAGAATAGATTATGTCATCCCATCAAGACCACTTACTAAATGTGCTACTAAAATGGCGAAATGAAATACTAGATGTAGTAAATTGAGGCGATAAATGAATGATAGATGGTGTAGATATGCAATCTTATTAGAAGCACACTGTCGTATCGTATACTTACAAATACAATAAGGTATTGCAATAACTGAATTTATTTTGTATATTGTGTTTTTCATAACTAAATAATTCAGGAAAGCTATGGATTACGAAGAAAAAGAAAAACTGCTTAATACCCCATTAGTATTTATTGCTCAACTCTATTTTATTCAAGATTTTTATCTGACTGCTAATCATACCCCTTTAAACCAACGTAAAATAATTAGAGATGATGCGCCATGAAACAACTGGTTGTTAATAAGTTTTGGTTACGAAGCAAGGATACGATTGCAAGTTGGGGCGTTTTGTTTTTCGCAATGGTCCTTATCTGGATGATAATTGTTTTGGGGACTTTAGGAAGAAAAGAAATGGAGCAACGGATGCAAATAAAAGAAGTATTTCATCAATATTCGTTTGAGTAAGGTTTTAATGAGTAGTGAGTGCACGGATGGATATTAGGATTACTGAAATAAAAATACATAATAGCTATAGATGATAATAATCATAGAAGATGGAATAAAGTAACCTAATACATGCTGTGCAATTAACAGAGGTTTTTTTACTATCATTAATTGTTAGTGCCGTAAAATGGCTAAAGTTAATAAAACATCACTACTCATTAATTTATATATAAGATTTATCAGCAGCAAGAAAGAATACCGTGAAAAGCATATAGGCGCCATTCTTCACGGCTTTTGAAGGAATGGTCTAACATCTGCTATGAAAACGAAGATGTTTTCAGGGTAGTGTTGCTATCTAAATTTAAAAAGCTTAAGGTATGTTATCATTTTGAATTCAGAATTGCTGATCAGGCATCGAATATGTTCGCCACGAAATCTATAAAAAAGGGGAGTCATATTAATCTTTTTGAATTAGACCAATTTTTAATCGCGCATGATGCACTTTCTTTGGTT
>CAYSGV010000463.1:0-1683 GCA_964430685.1 uncultured Gammaproteobacteria bacterium | reverse complement strand
GTTACGGCATACAAGTTTATTTAATCACCCAAGACATCATGCAACTTTGGCAAGCTTATGGCCGGGATGAGAGCATCTTATCGAACTGCCACATACGCATTGCCTTTGCACCGAATAAATTAGAAACCGCTGAGATGCTTTCTAAAATGACGGGGGTGGCCACCCTTTCGCAAACCAAAGCGACTTATTCTGGGAAATTACAGGCACTCTCACTTTCAGGTTTATCACTGTCTCAGCATGAATCAGGACGGGCCTTACTGACACCAGATGAAATCATGCGCTTGCCCTTACCACAACGTAACACACAAGGTCAAATCATAGCGCCCGGTGATTTGCTCATTTTTATTGCAGGTCAGCCGCCGATTTATGGTAAACAAACACTTTACTTCCTGGACCCGATTTTTGCAAAGCGCACCAAGATTGAACCACCCACCCGAGAAATAATAAATAAAATGGCCGCTGAAATTTCACTGCAATGTCCAACTATTCCAAAAAGCGGATTGATAAAAAATATAACTCATGCGCAACTGCAATCTGAAGCGTATGAAGAGATTGGGATACAACCAAAACAAGATGAGAAAGATTATTCGTCAGCCAAAACAAATAAGTCGCCAATAGCCAAAAAGAAAAGAACGAATACGTCCTCACCCACTAAAAAAACTAAAACGACCAAACAAAAGAACTCAGACGCACCAATTGTAAAAACAGAACCCAAACAATCTAAATCGGAGCCTACTTCTGACTGGGAACATTTGTGTTAATCGCAAAGCGGGTCAATTTAGCATTAACGATGATTACTGCTGGAGAATTATGGTGTGTTATCTTTTGGATAATTGCATGCCATTGGCAACTCAGAATTAATTTATCATCCTCAATGCCCATAGGGATTTGGCAAATAAATGATACCTTAAAACGTGGCAGCGTGGTTGCTGCTTGTGTACCATTGGATAAACCCGTGCTGCAATGGATGCGCGCGCACCATCAGTTAACAGCAGGAAACTGCCCTAGTGGCTATGCGCCATTCTTAAAAACAGTCATTGGTATACCTGGCGATAAAGTGATATTAGGCTGGAACTTTATCCAAGTGAACGAGAAACAATATTACCCAGTCATTACATTGCCCTATTCGAATGATTCCCTGGCCACAAAAATTGTTCTGCGTGGAACATATTATTTAAAAAGGGGCGAATATTGGTTGTTTTCAGATTATCACGAGAGGAGTTTTGATAGCCGCTACTTCGGTACTGTTCATCGAAGAGACATTCAATATGACCTAAAACCATTGTGGGTATTATGAATTTATGATGATGCAATTGGAATCTTTCGTGAAATTTTATTAAATAATCCTTTAATTTATTTAGCAATTCCCCTATGTATCTAACAACCTAAAATTCTCATTCTTTTGCAATTGATAATAAATAATGATTACGCCGGTGGATTTGCTGGCCTATTTAGACCAATAAAAATTTTATCATTTTAATTTTTATCAGTTGAAAACATATCATTCGAGATTTTACAAAATGGATATACTTACATTAAATTTAAATTGCGCACCAACAATTCATCCGCAAACGATGCTGGCAATACAGCACGTTGAATCTCGGTTCAATCCTAACGCAATACACATGAACCATAAAAATTTAAAACTCAAGCGTCAACCTGCTAACCAACAAGAAGCGGTTT
>CAYSGV010000462.1:0-1690 GCA_964430685.1 uncultured Gammaproteobacteria bacterium | reverse complement strand
ATTCGCCAGTTAATTCACCTAATTGATCAAGATTCGTATCAGGAAAGCGTGGATCGGCCCATTTTATGATTCGCGTTGTTGTTTTAGGGGGTTCTAGCGTGGGGTCAGCAGTGGTGTTAGCCTCTGTCGATAAATTTGTTGCTAATATTGGTGGTGCTGGTGGTGGCTTTATGGGTTCAACAGTAGAGATATTATTGCTTAAAGCTGGTGTTGGTTGCGCATTGACTACCGCAGCAGAATCTAG
This sequence comes from uncultured Gammaproteobacteria bacterium, assembly GCA_964430685.1. GTDB lineage: Bacteria > Pseudomonadota > Gammaproteobacteria > CAYSGV01 > CAYSGV01 > CAYSGV01. Next base: position 1,446 of record CAYSGV010000462.1, on the reverse strand, counting down.
TACTGGGGATGTGAGATTTGCTTCAGGTTTTGCAGCTACACGTTGTGCTGCTAACGTTTTCGCTTTGCATTCTTGGTCGTATAGATTCAGTTTGTGGTCCAGTGCTAGGAAACACTGAAAATTTACAGGCAGAATATTAAAACTTATGGTTGCTTTATTTTGTTCATCAAACGAATACTCTGCTAGATATTTATCTAATTGTTCTTGGATCATTGCGGTAACGGTTTCATTGTGACCACGAATTTGCAAAGTAAAATTATTTTCATTCCATTGGCAGGTTATCTCTCCGATTTGAAAGCCAGGTAGATGGACTATATCAACATGCTTTTTTAGAAATATTTTTTTTTCAATCATGTTGATCATGCTTTGTATTGCTGGTAGTGCTCCTTCGTAGGAGATGGCTAAGGCACGATTGTACCAATACAAGGAGAAATTAAAATTGCCTTGTTTCAGATAATGGCGGCCTACTTCTTGATAAGCTTCTTGGATGGTTTTAACCCTTAATCCATAATCGTCTGCAACTTGTAATGCTGATTCGCATAGTGCTGCATACTGGCGCGCCTTACGCATATTGCCTCTTTTAATGGCAATCATGACATTGCGAGAGCAATATAATTGAAAATCGATTGCATAATATTCAGGATCGATCAATTTGAGCAATTTAGAAAGTCGGTGACTTTCTTTATAATATTTTTTAGCATTTCCCCATTCGCGATGAGCAAAATAGCTTTCTGCGAGTATGAGATAAGTCTTTTGTAAGCGCGATTTAGCAGTGTTATCTATTTTTTGATCAAAATCAGATTCTAAACGCTTAAAAAAAGTATGATACAAAAGAATACTTTTATTCAGAGATTCTATTAAGAATGGTAATAGTTCATTATCTACTCTTATCACTGCCACCATAGTATAAAAATGTAAAATAACTTCAAAATACTGCCAAATTATCTTAGAGGGTAAGTTCATGCTATGAAGACAAAGATCGCTATTAGTCAATTCAAGAGTGTGAGAAAGTTTTTTATATGCTTCTTTGCTCGCTTTGATATCTTTCGTTTCAAGTGCACGGCACACGTTACCAACACACTCACGTATATATTTTGCTGTGCTCAAAAGAAAATATTCCAACGTTACTTTTTTATCTACCGGTGGGTCGGTCAAAGGCTCCAAAGCCAAGTAAAAGATGGGATTATCTCGCAATGTAGTCGATATTTGTGCGTCTGCAGGTTGATCATCTGTAGCCGTTATGGGTGGCTCAGGTCGTTTATCCATACGTTTATCTCATATTTCTGTTTAATTATTTAAAAAATTTATTAGCTGATTTAATGACAATGGTGCTCGTACGTGTCTATGGTTATGTTCGGCGGTGTGCTTTTTCCACGACTTCGCTGATTTCATAGCGTTGATAAACCGTATCAGTCTCTTTGCCGTTTTTATACAACTTACCCTGTG
>CAYSGV010000461.1:0-1692 GCA_964430685.1 uncultured Gammaproteobacteria bacterium | reverse complement strand
AGGCGGTAATAATTTTGTTCTTGCAGCTGATGGAATCGGTGGGACTAAATGATTGTATGATGAATCAATTTGCACATTTGATTGCATGCATTTAGCTTTTAAAATTGCCAGTTTCTTTTTTAATTGATCTAACTCCACATCTGTTGTATGACTATGGCTTTCAACTTGCTGCCACTGCTTTTTTAAATGCTTTTCTTTTTCATTAAGTTGAGCTTTTTTATCAATCAAGTGGAACAATAATTCTCTTAAAGTTATTTCAGATACTACCGCTCCTTTTAGTACAGATTGAATCATATAATTATTGATGCAGTCCTTTATTTTTACGGCGATATTTGTTATTACGTCAACACCCGTTTCACTAAAAATGTAGTGCTTTAACAAGATGCTCGGGAAGTTAGGTTTGCGACATTCTATTTGTAACAACCTAACTAAAGTCTTTATATGATTCGCAAGAAATAGCTCTATATTATTATGGATAGGTGAATAGGGTAAACGATTCAGTTTGCTGAATTCTTCATACACAAACTGCATCTGGGCAAAGGTTAATCCAAATGTAAAACATGTTTCAGCCAAATGAAAATAATGCGCCAATTGCGAATACTTGAACTTCTCGCAAAAACGTTTTAAAATATTAAAAACCTTTTGAATTAGATTATAGTCAAACTCGCTTTTCACTACTGCTAATTGTTCAAGCGATGTAATTATATTCGGAATGTTGTGAGTAACCCATTTAAACTTATCTTCATCTTGTTCATTATTTTCTTCTAAGCAATTTCCTAATGATGCAATACAAAGTTCAAAATTATATTTAGCCGACTGCCAATCCAGATTATGTGCAAATTCCATTGCCGCATGATAGGTTGTTTGCGCGTTGGCAAAATGAGACATGATCTAACCTCGCTTTTTTTAAGTCGTTATTCTATTCAGATAAATGGTAGACAATGACAAGTTTCCCATTCATAGGAATTGCTAGACAAATATGTCCACGAAATATTTTTAAAGACATATAACCAACTCATGATGAACTTCATTACTACGACAAATGCTGATAAAGGTTGAGCATCATACGAGAAAATTCACTAAAAGTGAATATTATTTTTAAGTTTGAATGCATTAATGCCTAACTTAATGTATGTGTAGGTAACAGGGGGTAATAAGAGCAAAAATCAAGTACCAGTTAGCAAGATAAATGTAGGTAAAGTGCATTTTTATCTAGCGAGAGGTAGATTCATTTCACCTGATTTCTAGTTTGTTTTACCAGAAAGCAGAAAAGACTCTCTTTAGCCGGTGAAAGTATGATGTACTTATGCTGCCGGAGATGTTCCTGGTTTGACAGCTTGAGCTTGCACTTCGAAGCCTTTTACATATACCTCGATTGATTTTGCATTGCTATTAAAATCTGTAAACTCTTTTTTTAAATCAAATTTTAATTGATCATTGCCAACAGCTTTGCCAGCAGCTTCAATGGCGCCTTGCAATGGTCTAGCCGCCTCAAAATATTTGTTTTTTGCAGCAACCATATTATCTAGAAGATCTTTACTGCTAGCACCCGTTGGCTGGGCTACAAAACGACGTTGTGCTTCAATAAATTCCTCGCGTGCAGACTGAACAGTCACTAAAACTTGTGCGGGATCTGGTTTCACCGCCGTTGTTGATGCAGATCTTGTAAATCGGCTTTCAGCTGCAGATTTT
>CAYSGV010000460.1:0-1696 GCA_964430685.1 uncultured Gammaproteobacteria bacterium | reverse complement strand
AGGTGCTGAATATTTTTTTTGATATGATGCCCTCGAGTCCGTGTATGCATGCTTGTTTAAAAATTTCCTTACCTTGTCCTTGTGTATGGGTCACATATTCAATATGATTTGATTTTTTGTGCCAATGTTTAAAAAGAAAATGCAGAAATTTTTTCCGCTCAATTAAAGGTGAATCAGTGAGGCTGTAATCTTGGCAATAGGGTACATCAAATATATAATATTTAAATATATCCGCTTTATTATTATGTATGGCGTTTTGTAATAATTGAAATTCAGAAATCCCTTCTTTATTAAGCACAACAAGCTCGCCATCAAGGATTATATTTTTAATAGGAAAATTAAGCCATTGATTTTTTATATATATTAGCTTTTTTGTCCAGTCATTGCCGTTACGCGTATATAATTTTACGGTATTATTATTTATCACACAGATAATTCGGTAGCCATCGAACTTTATTTCATGTAGCCAATCATTGCTGTTAGGGGGGGTATCTACCAATGTTGCGAGTTGTGGCTGAAAATGATGCGGCAGTGATTCTGGTTTAATATTTTTTACTTGCAGCAATCTTTTAAGAAAAATATCTGTCATGGTAACCTCGTTTAGGAAGCTTTTCGTTTTTTGCTCGCAGGCTTTTGTGTTCGGTGGGTATTTGTTTTAGTTTTAGATTTCTCATCAATACTTTTCTTAAGCAGACTCATAAAGTCAATGACTTTACCACCTTTGGGAGGTTCTGGCTGTTCTGCACTCGGTGCGGTAACCGCTTTACCCCCGTGTGCTTTCTTTTCAATCCATTTCATTAGCATATCTCGATATTCATCATGGTATTGTTTCGGATTCCATTTTGAAGTCATACTATTTACTAATTGTTCTGCCATGTCGATTTCTTTAGCGGTAATTTTATATTTTTTTAAATCCTCATCAGGAAACTCATATTCTTCAATTGGTCTGATTTCTTGTGCAAAACGCATCAAGTTGAGCATTAAGCCGGTTGCATAAGGCATTAGCGCAGCTAAATACTGCCTGGAACGAATGGTAACTTTTGCAATACCAATTTTATTGGTACGTTTTAATATTTCTTTTAATAACACATAACCTTTTTCACCACTTTTATTCGGCACTAAATAATATGGTTTTTCAAAATAGATGGAATCGAGCGATTTTTTATCAATAAAATCCATTAACGCAATATCTTGAGAGTTTTCAATTTCAGCTTTTTTTAATTCTTTTTCATCAAGGATCACATAATTACCATTATCATACTCAAATGCTTTAACAATTTCTTGCCAAGGTACTTCTTCACCAGTTAATTCATTAACCCGTTCATAACGGATATGTGCGTGATTTCTACTATCTAGTAATTTAAAATGTACATCGGAGCGTTGTTCTGCCGAATAAAGAGATACTGGGATACTAATTAATCCAAATGAGATATGACCTTTCCAAATCGGGCGTGAACTCATAATAAGACCTCATTAAATCTTAATTGTAGATATATATTATTTATGTTTTTGGAGTTCGTTTTTAATATATAGCGGGTTTTATAGTAAAAAACAAATAGCCATGGTTTAAGGGTGTTCAATGCATTCGCTATAATACAAACGAGTTAATATTGTTAGTATTCATTCTTTTTGTGCCATGTAGCTTTTGCTGAAATGAATATAAGAATTTATTCTGCTTTTGTCTTCATATGATACT
>CAYSGV010000459.1:0-1706 GCA_964430685.1 uncultured Gammaproteobacteria bacterium | reverse complement strand
TTGGCCTTTTTTTCTCAGTAATTGGCGATACAAGAGATTTAGTTAAAGACATTTCTTATTTATTTGCTGCCATACGCTATGTTTTTTTACCCATACCCAATGAAATATACCATCTTTTTCCATCTGCAGGTTTAGTCGGTTCTTTATTAGGGTTAGGGGTATTAGCACATCATCAAGAATTAACGGCGATGCGTGCAGCAGGTGTGTCCATTGCACAAGTGGTTAAAATTGTTTTACGGGTAGCGCTACTCTTAACTTTGCTGGTCACTTTATTTGCCGAATGGTTGAACCCTGATGCGCTGCATTACGCGCAGACAGAAAAAACATTGGCAAAAAGTGGTGGACAAGCTTTGGCTACTGCCCATGGCTTGTGGATTCGCGAACAAAATCAATTTATCCATATACGTACGGTAGTAACGGATCAATCTTTAGAAGGTATAACCATTTACCAGTTTAACCCGCAATTTCAATTAACCACAGCAACTTATGCAAAAACTGCTATCTATGCAAAAGATCATTGGCAATTGGAAGATGTACAACGTTCATTAATCAATCTAAACCACATTAAAACCATACAAAACAAAGAAGAAAATTGGTATGTGAAATTGGATCCAACTATATTAAAAGTGGCTACAGTAGAACCACAAGAGATGTCATTAGCAAAACTGCATATCTATTTAAAATATTTACAACAAAATAATTTAAACAATCAAGCCTATCAATTAGTATTTTGGCAGCGCATCATGCAACCCTTTGCGACATTGGTAATGATATTACTCGCTATCCCGTTTGTTTTTGGACCACTACGCAATGTTACCTTAGGATTACGGATTGTCGCCGGGTTGTGCATTGGTTTTATTTTTTACCTGGTCAATAATTTTTTAGGTCCATTGGCGGTTATGTATGGTATCTCGCCTTTGCTATCAAGTATGTTACCTATATTTCTATTTGCGGGGATAGGCGTCTTTCTATTGCGAAAGATATAGGGTGGGGCTTAGAGGCTAGCTTTATCGGCGTAAATTTGCTATTGTCCGGGGCCACTTAGACTTAATTTTTATGTGACTGAATCAAAAAACAGCCCTATGGAAACAATCGTAAAAATTCGTGACTTATTGTTCACTCGGCAGGACCGGGCCATATTTAATGGTGTCGATCTTGATTTTGAGAAAGGAAAAATCACTGCCATTTTAGGCCCCAGTGGTACGGGTAAAACCACTTTGTTGCGCTTAATTGGCGCGCAACTTTACCCAGATAGGGGAACAATCGAGGTCTCCGGACAAAATATCCATAAACTTTCGCGAAAAAAACTTTTTGCAGCCCGTCGCGATATAGGCATGCTTTTTCAAACTTCGGCGTTATTTACTAATCTTAACGTCTATGAAAACGTGGCATTTCCGCTAAGGGTGCATACCCAATTTAAAGAGTCTTTCATCCGTGATTTAGTGTTGATGAAATTAGAGGCTGTAGGCTTACGTGGGGCAAAAAATTTGAAAACTGCTGAACTATCGGGTGGTATGGCCAGGCGAGTAGCCTTAGCGCGTGCTGCGATTTTAGATCCTCAGTTAATCATGTATGATGAGCCCTTCACCGGATTGGACCCAATAGCAAAAGGGGTAATTGTTAAACTAATACGCGAATTTAACGATGCATTGGGCATTACCTCTGTTTTGGTATCACATGATGTGGCTGAAGCAACACACATTGCT
>CAYSGV010000458.1:0-1714 GCA_964430685.1 uncultured Gammaproteobacteria bacterium | reverse complement strand
AAAAAATTTCCCGGCCTCAATGGTATGGATTTAGCGGTTGCGGTGAGTACTAAAGAAATCTATCAATGGCGTTTAGGCAGCTGGCAATGGAGCGGTGGAGAACAAACAGTTCCTGAACAAGAATTGCCTTATCATGTAGTGGTTTATGATTATGGCGTGAAATACAATATCCTGCGTATGTTGGTTGACTTAGGTTGCCGTCTGACCGTGGTCCCAGCACAAACTTCTGCAGAAGAAGTGTTGGCCTTGCAACCTGATGGAATTGTCTTATCGAATGGCCCAGGTGATCCGGCTGCTTGTGATTATGCCATCACGGCAATTCAAAAGTTATTACCGACACAAATACCCATTTTTGGCATTTGCTTGGGTTGTCAATTATTGGCATTGGCCTGCGGTGGGCAAACACTCAAAATGAAATTTGGCCATCATGGTGCCAATCATCCTGTTGGTTCAGAATCTAAGAAAATTATGATTACGAGTCAAAATCATGGATTTTCGGTATCGGATGATTTACCTGAAAGCTTAATGGTCACGCATCGTTCTTTGTTTGATGGCACCATTCAAGGTCTGAAACATCGATATTATCCAGTATTTGCATTTCAGGGACATCCAGAAGCAAGCCCTGGGCCACATGATTTAGACGAATTATTTAAACAATTTATTTTACTCATTAAAGCAAGACCGAATGCTGTCGTGAACCAAAAAGGACAGATGCAATATGCCAAAACGAACTGATCTAAAAAGAATTTTATTGATTGGTGCTGGTCCAATTGTCATTGGGCAAGCCTGTGAGTTTGATTATGCCGGCACCCAAGCGTGCAAAGCGCTGCGCGAGGAAGGCTATGAAGTGATATTGGTTAACTCCAATCCAGCGACCATTATGACTGATCCGACAATGGCCGATAAAACTTATATTGAACCAATCCATTGGCGCTCGATTGAACAAATCATTATTAAAGAACGCCCCTGTGCATTATTGCCAACCATGGGTGGTCAAACAGCACTCAATGCAGCCTTGCAATTAAATGAGCACGGCGTGTTGGAAAAATATAATGTTGAATTAATTGGCGCCACACCAGCTGCGATTAATAAAGCAGAAGATCGTGAGCAGTTTCGTTCCGCCATGCTGCGCATTGGTTTAGAAGTGCCGCGTTCAGGTATTGCGCACCATATGGAAGAGGCTTTAGCCATTACTGCGGATTTAGGTTTTCCAGTGATTATTCGCCCTTCTTTTACGATGGGTGGCAGTGGGGGTGGTATTGCATATAACCGCGAAGAATTTATTGAAATTTGTGAACGCGGTTTTGCTTTGTCTCCTACCCGTGAATTATTGATTGATGAATCTTTGCTGGGTTGGAAAGAATATGAAATGGAAGTCGTTCGCGACCGTAATGATAATTGTATTATTATCTGTGGCATTGAAAATCTTGACCCAATGGGTGTGCATACGGGTGATTCAATTACCGTTGCACCCATTCAAACATTAACAGATAAAGAGTATCAATGTATGCGCAATGCGGCGATTGCCGTTTTACGCGAAATCGGTGTTGATACGGGTGGTTCAAATGTGCAGTTTGCATTGCATCCCAATACGGGGCGCATGGTGGTAATTGAAATGAATCCACGTGTTTCGCGATCATCGGCATTGGCATCGAAAGCAACTGGTTTTCCCATTGCACGCATTGCTGCAAAATTAGCCATCGGCTATTCATTG
>CAYSGV010000457.1:0-1723 GCA_964430685.1 uncultured Gammaproteobacteria bacterium | reverse complement strand
CATCCAACCTGCTTATATGGCGGCAGTGTACGAGACTTATTGTTAGGAATTCCTGTTAAGGATTTTGACATTAAAACAACAGCGCCTCCTATGCTTATTCAAAAGGCGTTACCGACGTGTCAAAGAAGCATTCACATCGAAGGACTTTACACACTTAAACAACTAAATTTTCACGTGGATATTAATCATTCCACATTACCAAATAACAAACATGCTGAAACGCTAGATTTCACAATAAATGCCATTCACTGTGACAAACAGGGACATATTATTTACTCATTGCCAACAAGCATTAAAGATTTACAAGATAAAAAAATTCGTGTTATTAGTTCTTTACATCGTTTAAGAGAAAACCCTATAAGAATGTTGCGTGCAGTATATCTCGCCGCCAAACTTGATTTCACCATTGATACCGATGAAATGAATTACATTAAAGAACATAGCGACCAATTGGCATGCTTAAATCCATTACATTTAGCTGCGCACTTTCCTAAATTATTTTTACGTGGTTACGCTTATAAAAGTTATATACTTCTCGAATCATTGCGTTTAATTGATTCATTATTTCCATTACTACGAGAATCATCATTATCGTATGAGCATTGGCTACTCTATCAACTTACGCTTACGGACCAACGCGTACAGTATGGGCAATTGGTCTCAATAAATTACATCCATGCTATTGTTTTATTTAATCCTATAAGCTGTATCCTTTTTCAGAACTTAGCTCAAAGAGAAGAAGTAGAGAATCTTTCTAAAGATACAGAAATCATCGATAAAGTTATCAGTGATTATCGAATTTCTCTACCTTTACGTGATGAACAGGCTGACGTAATAAAACGCTTGTTGACAATATTTTCAAAAAAGTTCTATCAAAGTTCATTAATGAATTCACCACTCCAGATACCAAAATTTTCCGATAAGCCTGATGAATCATTCTCACATTTAACAGTAAGCCCAATCGCACAAATTACTGTTTCAGTACCTCAAAAAGACGAACCTAAAGATACTATAGTAAATAACTTGCCGTCAGAAATATCCAGTAGCAAATCAGAATTATCAAATGTTTCTACTCCTCAAAAGAAAACTGAGCGGTTATTCCAAAGCAACAGAAAACCTCTTGAACCTGAAACAACAGAAACTCCAACATTAAAGGCAAGTCTTCAGCAACGTAAAAAGACCCATACTACACAAGTTACGCCTATTCATACTTCTAAAAAGCATTTTAATATCAAAGATTATGCATTAGAACTATTAAATAGTTGTATTTCACCCACTATTTCCGTTAAAAGTGAGGATAGAAAAAAAACTTTATCTTTTATTGAATTAGGCCTAATGGAAGCTAAAATTAAGACAAGATTACCTTCTTCTATAGAAAGTGAATTAAAAACCCTTATTGAGAATGCTATTTATAAACGTTCATGGTGTGACTATACTTTACCAAGCAATTGGGCAAGTTTATTCTACTGTGAAAACTATGGCATCAGATTTGATGATGCAACATGCGCTGGGGCAGTAAGCTGTCTAAAAGTTATGCAAATTATCCAGCCTGACCATTCTTTAAAATCTCAAAACAGGACAACAACAAAGACAAAGCATCAACATTAGCAGAATAGAGCAACTGTATCATGTGTCTTTTAATCCTGCCATTATTCTATATGATATAGATCACTTTATTGAAAAATAAAGCATTAGCTTTTGGAGCCAATATAATTGCTTTAAC
>CAYSGV010000456.1:0-1725 GCA_964430685.1 uncultured Gammaproteobacteria bacterium | reverse complement strand
CGAGAACGATAACAGCAAGTAGAACTCGAGAAGCCACAGCACCGGCTCGGCTTGCTCAGACACAAGTGCGACCTGTTGCAAGGACAGAAGGAGATCTTGAGCGGTCGCGAACCTTGCCTGCAAGCGGAGACGATTCAATACCGCCTGCTAGGCCAACATTAACACGGCCACCTGCTCGTGCGCCTACTCTTGTGGTACGTCCTGATTTACCTTTTGTTTATCGATCGCCACGTCGTAGAGTACCCACTAGTGGTGAAGGTGAGCGCACAACTTATGCAAGCATTTCTGGATCAGCTGCATCGCGCTTACCTGAAAGTCCAAGTGAATCAAGGTCGACTGGTGCATCGGAATTACCAGGTGACTCTGGTGTTCGTTCCGTATCACAATTTGAAAATAGTGATGAAAAATTCATAAGAGAAATGCTAGAACGATATCAAGAAATAACAAACTTACGATTAATTAGCGAGACGAAGGGATATATGGATGCATTCACTATTCTTGAAGCACCTACTAGGGAAAAGTTAGGTCAAAATATAAGTAAGTTAAAAGAGTTTCGTTCTTTGGTAGAGCAAAATAGGGAACTTCTACAACGTATCAGTAATGGTTCTAATTTAGAATTAAGAGGAGCTGCAAATGTGTTTATAAAATTCGCTGAAAAGATTGAGCCGGATTCAGCGATGTTTTTAATTCATTCTTATGAGAATGCAATAGCCCTAGAAAAAGCAAATCAACTCATAGGTAGTATAGAAACAGCACAGCAGGCATATGATGCTTTAATACGTGCTGCTGAATCCAATCCTACTGTTTTGGATTCGGCGTTTTTAAATATTTGCGATCGAATGCATCAATTTCGCAGTGTTGCTTCAGAACAATTGCTGGATATTGCAAATTTAGAGATGTACTCAGTTGAATTACGCGAACGAGCAAGGTTAATAGGCCAAAACCGTAGTGCCGTCGAAAGTTGGATACAGGCTGGACTAGAAGCACGTGCGGGTACCGTTGATAAAATTGGGGACATATATAATGAAATAGTCACATCAACATTGTTAATGAATACGCCTATGTATTTGGATAATTTTGCTTACCTAAATACAGGTGATAGAGAAAAATTAGATAACAATGTCGCTGCGCTAAAAAAGCTACGTGATTTAGTGAATCAAAATAAGCTATTATTGCAAGCTATAAAAGATAATGTGAATACGAATCCTAAGTTAAAGGAAATGTCAGCAGCACTATTAGAATTTGCAGAAAACACTGCTGCTTATTCAGCTTCTGAAATGATTGAAAGGTATGATCTATCTGTTGCAATTCAAAAAGCTAGAAAATTAACTCCGGAATATGATAAAGCTGTTGAAAGATATCTCACTCAAGCTAAAAAAGCAAAGACCACCAATGCAGATGTTGATAAAGAAGAGCTCGAAATTAGACGCGTGCGAGTATATGATGTGGCGCGGCAGTTAGGGGAATTGGTTACAGATGCGCAAATGTCTCGAGCCGAAGAATTGAAAATAATTCCAGTAGAAAGAAGAATAGTGAAGTTATATCTAGAACGTACGCGTGGATGGCTAAATCCTGATCAGCAAATATTAGTTGACCAAACACGTGCAAAGCATCCTGAACTTGCAACAGCTCAAATCACCAAAGAATCATCGTCATCAATATTTAATAGATTCACAGGTGCAACGCGTACTGAAAAAATTGACTCAGTTACTCAATTACAAAAAG
>CAYSGV010000455.1:0-1729 GCA_964430685.1 uncultured Gammaproteobacteria bacterium | reverse complement strand
TGACCACGCAAATGAAATCAGTTGGTGAAGTGATGGCTTTTGGTCGAACTTTTCAGGAATCATTACAAAAAGCAATCCGTGGTTTGGAAATTGGTGTTGATGGTTTTGTACCTTTATTTACGCCAAAAACAGCAGAAGATTTTTCATTTTTGAAACAAGAATTACATAGTCCGCGCCCAGAACGTTTGTGGTATATCGCTGATAGTTTCCGTGCCGGATTTGATCAAAAAACAATCTATGATCTTACACACATCGATCCGTGGTTTTTAGCACAAATCGAGGAACTCATTCGTTATGAGCAATTTTTGAGTGCCAATCACAACAAAGGCATGGATTGCTTGACTTTGGATATGATGAAAACACTGAAAATGAAAGGGTTTGCTGATAGTCGTATTGCACATTTATTAGGAGTTGATGAATTAAAGATCAATGCACTAAGACACCAACAAAATATATTGCCTGTTTATAAACATGTAGATAGTTGCGCTGCTGAATTTACTGTGCAAACAGCTTATTTATATTCTACCTATGAACTTGAATGTGAAGCGATGCCATCCACGCGTGAAAAAATTGTGGTTTTAGGTGGCGGCCCGAATCGTATTGGTCAAGGTATAGAGTTTGATTATTGTTGTGTGCATGCCGTGTTAGCGTTGCGCGAAGCAGGTTATGAAACCATAATGATCAATTGTAATCCTGAAACAGTTTCAACTGATTTTGATATTTCCGATCGGCTGTATTTTGAGCCACTCACTTTTGAAGATGTGATGGCGATTATAGAATTAGAAAAACCGAAAGGTGTAATTGTGCAATATGGTGGGCAAACCCCATTAAAATTAGCACAAGCGTTAGCTAAAGCAGGCGTTCCCATTTTAGGTACATCGCCTGAAGCCATCCATCGTGCAGAAGATCGTGAGCATTTCAAAGCAATAATTAATGAGCTTGGATTAAAGCAACCACAAAATGCCAGCGCACGCGATGCACAAACCGCTCAACAATTGGCTGCGACAGTTGGCTATCCATTAGTGGCGCGTCCTTCTTATGTATTGGGTGGACGGGCAATGGAAATACTGTATAACGATGATGAACTGTTGCGTTACATGCAAACAGCACAACAAAATCCACAATCATTACCTATTTTATTAGACCGTTTTTTAGACAATGCCATTGAAGTGGATATCGATGCAGTTTCTGATGGCAAATCGGTATTTATTGGTGGCTTAATGGAACACATTGAGCAAGCAGGTGTACATTCTGGCGATTCCGCTTGTGCATTACCACCGCATCAATTATCTCAGGATATTCAGAATCAATTGCGCGAACAGATGCGACAACTTGCATTGTCCCTCAACGTTATAGGATTAATGAATGCACAGTTTGCAGTAAAAGATAATGAAATCTATGTATTAGAAGTTAATCCGCGCGCATCACGAACCGTGCCTTTTGTTTCGAAAGCAACAGGAATTGAATTGGCAAAAATTGCCGCACGATGCATGGTTGGTATTGATTTAAACAGTCAAGGCGTTCAACGCGAAATTCAATTACCGTTTTTTGCCGTGAAAGCACCGGTATTTCCATTTATTAAATTTCCCGGCACTGATCCTATTTTAGGGCCTGAAATGAAATCAACAGGTGAAGTGATGGGCATCGCAGCGAATTTTGGTGCTGCCTATGCAAAAGCACAACTCGCTGCTGGTAATCTGATTCCGCGTGAAGGACAAGTGTTTATCAG
>CAYSGV010000454.1:0-1732 GCA_964430685.1 uncultured Gammaproteobacteria bacterium | reverse complement strand
GAGCAAAACACACCCATGCATGTATGTGCAGATAGTGGTCATACTGATCTTGTCTCGATATTGGTAGCTAAGGGCGCATCCGTGAATAGTAGTAATCGAGATGGGCATACGCCAGTGTTACGCGCCTTAGTAGCAGAACACTTTGATACAGTAAAAGCATTTGTTTTGACCCACCACTGCGATCTTGAATCAACTAATAACCTAGACCATGTACCATTGTTTCGCGCGATGCAAAAATATGAGTTTTATTCCAGAGCAAAAAATACAGCAGAAGCTAAAAAAGTATTAGCAGTGATTGAATTATTATTAAGCAATGGGGCAAATATAAATCGAAAAATTCCACTGCCAACCAGCACTAAAAAAACCAATTATTTTGTATTTTTCTTTTATCTTAAAATAAGAAATAAAAAATTAACTGATTTTGATTATGAACTCATTAAATTGTTCTCTCGTTTTGATTTTGATTTCGATCAACTAGATATAGATGAAAATGTGATCCGTCGTTTTATTATGGAAACCGCTGATGTTCAATTAATTAATGCTTGCCAGATATTACCTGTTGTTCCTAATGCGCAAATGATTAGAAAAATACCCGTTAGTGCGTCCAGCACATTATTTGTTGCAATGAAAAATAAACCTACTATAGAGCAAGAATTATTCATACAGTCAATCAGTGACTATTTTAGTAGCTTATTACAACTGCTGGAAGAGCCGGTTGTGGCAGCTGAAGCGAACAATACTACCCCTCCTACTCTGCCCGAACAACCACCATGCGCAACAAGCTCAGCCATTCGTATTTCTCTAGACGAAAATGAAACGGTTAAGGAAGCTTTACGCCAAGAAATAATTGATAACTTACAAAGTTTTTTTACGGAGATCAAACAATATGAAGATATCAATATACCAACATGGTGCAAGGATATTTCGCCACAAAAATTAAAGCACAGAAATATTCGACAATTAGAAGAACTCAAAGAAAAAGTTAGCGCCTGGACTGAAAAAACCCTTGCACGCATTACTACAAGAAATTCTGAAAGTGTTGCGCGAACGGTTAATGAAACTGCCACACCTCAAATGAGTGTTACAACTACTTCTCCCGTTCTCTATGAAGGCTCATTGCCGTATATGACCACAATAATGATTGAAGCTAATGAATTATGTTCGCTATTACTACCGTTTAATGCAGCGGGCCAAATAGGCCTATCTGTTACTCATGGCGCTGACAAAATTAATCCCGACGATATGAATAAATTTCTACGTCTATTTGATAACCTTAAAATTTCTCGTAATCCCAACCAACCTGGCATACGTTTTCTCAGCCACTCTAACTATACTTGTACAGTCGTCATTAATGAAAATGAATGTATCAAATCTTTAATAGCTGAACTTAAAATTGCAAATTCTCCAAACCGAATTGGTCTCTATCGCTTAGCACAGACGGGTGCAGGCAAATTGGTTCTTGCCTTAGGGCCTTATGTGCCAGAAGGCTTCCATGATAATCGACATCTTGGCAAAATGTTTACTGGACATGCCATGGATTTTTCTGTACCAATAATTAAACGGATAGAACACTTATGGCAAGAACAACGTTCAGCAGTTGTAACATCTCGTTCCAGGAATGTTAGTTCATGCTGATTTAAAAAATGGCTAAAAGTGCTGTACCTCAATCTAGAAGTAGTATTACTTGTTACTTACGAAACATAATCAGAGGATTACAAACCAATGAAGAAAG
>CAYSGV010000453.1:0-1735 GCA_964430685.1 uncultured Gammaproteobacteria bacterium | reverse complement strand
GTGGTGAATCGGTGCATTCAGTCAATCAAGATCCAAACATCCTGAATATAAATGGCATGGTCATCAATGGCCAGCTGAAATTTCATCTGGCAAGTCGATTAGACCTGTCTGTTATAAACTTATTAACGAAATTTTTTGAGCAGAAGTTACAAGAAATTATTGTTCACACCGTTAATCAAAAGAGAAGCTATTTAACATTAAGTGACTTATAAACATGGAAAATAAACATGCGAATAATAATTAGTCAGGAATATTTAGATAAAATACAAGCTGTAAAAGAAATAGAAGCCGTCTATCTTGCGAATAATTTACAACAAGGCTTTATTTATCATGCATTGAACCAAAATGTTATTGATGACGCATATATTGTGCAAATGCAATGGCAATACCATTGTCAAATAGATACTGAGCTTTTGAAAAAAGCATGGATATATGCACAAAAGAGATATCCGAGCTTAAGATTGAGGTTGGCATGGGAAGAAGAGTTAATTCAAATTATTGATAAAGAAGGGCAATTGAACTGGAGTTATATTGATTTAAGTAATATAGAAAATCTAACGCAACAAGAACAGCAGATTAAAACAATTCAAGAGAAAGATAGAACGAAAGTTTACCAATTAGAAGAGGGGAATTTATTCAGAGTCTATTTAATCAAGCAGAAAGAGGATTTGTATACCTGTCTAGTTAGTAATCACCACGCGATATTAGATGGCTGGAGTAATCCTATATTAATTGAGTATGTTCATGCAACTTATTTAAAACTTAGCAATAATGAAGCGATTGTTGAGTCGGTTGAACGCATTTATAACTATGCACAGAAATATTTACAAGAACACAGTAGTGACCACCTGGTTTTTTGGGAAAGCTACATCGATAAAATAGAAGATCGCGGTGATTTGAGTGGATTACTTTCCGTTGAAAGTAAACACATTAAAGTCAATGAATATAAACAAATCATGAGACCCGCAGAAGAAAAATTAATCATTCAAGATCAGCTATATAATCACCTAAAGACTTTTAGTCAAACAGAAGGGGTGACATTAAATGCGATATTACAATATATATGGCATAAAGCCTTAAATATCTTTGGCGGCAGCCGACAAACCATTGTTGGAACAACAGTATCAGGAAGAAATCTACAGATAGATAATATTGAACAGTCTGTAGGTTTATATATTACTACGGTACCTTTAATTGTAGAACATGATGAAGCAAAGAGTGTATTGACAGCGATAAAAGATATACAATTAGACATAAGTGAGATAAATAGTCGAAGCAATATAAGTTTAGCTAAATTACAGAAGGGTGGTGAGCGATTATTTGATACTTTGTTCTCATATAACAATTATCCTAGCCAATCGTATAAAAAATATCAAGACAAAATTAATATAGAATTTAAAGAGGGCATCGAAAAATTAGATTACCCATTAGCAATTACAGCATATGAGTTAAATGGACGGTTAATACTTAAGTTTAGTTATGCGGCTGAATTATTTAGTAGAGAAACTATAAATAACTTAACATCATTTATCCAAGTTATACTTGAGCAAATTATTGCCGACCCCAATATAATAACAAAAAACTTAAACTATATTAATACATCTCAATATCTGCAAATTGTAAACGACTGGAATCGGACAGAGAAAGAATATCCAAAAGACATAACTACACATCAGTTATTTGAAGCGCAGGTTGAAAAAACTCCAAATAACATTGCTATTGTCTGTGATGATAT
>CAYSGV010000452.1:0-1737 GCA_964430685.1 uncultured Gammaproteobacteria bacterium | reverse complement strand
TAGTTGCATGCACAGAACATGTCGTCTTAATGGTTGAATCCGAAGCCAGTGAATTATCTGAAGAAATCATGCTGGGTGCAGTATTGTTTGGTCATCAACAAATGCAAACGGTCATTCAAGCGATTCGTCGTTTAGCTGCAAAATTCACTATCCCTGTTTGTACTTGGCAACCTTCTGCTGTTGCTGATGAAGTAAAACACGAAGTAGATAGAATCGCGAATGAGGAATTAAAGAAAGCATACCAAATTACCGATAAACAAGAACGTCGATCGAAAATTGATGAAATCTATGCCAAAACAGCTGATATCTTTCAAGAACGTATTGAAGCTAAACTGGTTAAAACGGATTGGATTAGCAGTGAACTCGATAAGTTAGAAAGAAATATTGTACGTAACCAAATTTTGGATACGAACCGACGCATCGATGGCCGTGATTTAGTCACTGTCAGGCCGATCGATATTGAAATGGGTTTATTACCACGCGTACACGGCAGCGCCTTGTTTACCCGTGGCGAGACCCAAGCATTAGTCGTCAGTACACTCGGTTCTACCCGCGATGCGCAAGTTGTTGATGCTGTGGCAGGAGAATTTAAAGATCCCTTTATGCTGCATTATAATTTCCCACCGTTTTCAGTTGGCGAAATTGGCCAAGTGGGTAGTCCAAAACGGCGCGAAATTGGTCATGGTTGGCTGGCAAAACGTGGTATCAAAACCGTTTTACCAGGACAAGATACCTTTCCCTATGTTATCCGAGTGGTTTCCGAAATTACGGAATCGAATGGTTCCAGTTCTATGGCAACCGTTTGCGGCGCAAGTTTAGCGTTGATGGATGCTGGTGTGCCGATTAAAGCGCCCGTCGCAGGTATTGCTATGGGTCTTATCAAAGAAAATGAACGTTTTGCAGTCTTAACCGATATATTGGGTGATGAAGATCATTTAGGCGATATGGATTTTAAAGTTGCGGGTACCCTAAATGGTGTAACCGCTTTGCAAATGGACATCAAAATCGACAGTATTACCGATGAAATCATGTCCAAAGCATTGGCGCAAGCTAAAATGGGCCGGTTGCATATCTTGTCGATCATGAATGCGGCCTGTAATAAGCCACGTGATAACTTATCCAAATATGCACCACGTATTTTAACAATGAATATTAATCCAGACAAAATTCGTGATGTGATTGGTAAGGGTGGCGTCACCATACGTGGAATTATTGAAGAAACAGGTGCAAGCATCGATATTGATGACACTGGTTTGGTTAAAATCGCTTCGGTCAATGGTGATAGTGCGCAAGCGGCTATGCAACGCATTAATGAAATCACCGCAGAAATTGAAGTTGGTCAAGTTTATCAAGGGAAAGTGGTTAAATTGACAGAGTTTGGCGCTTTTGTCTCCATATCGCCAGGCAAAGAAGGGCTCTTACATATCTCACAAATTTCTCACGAACACATTGCCAATGTCGCTGATGTTCTAAGTGAAGGGCAAAAAGTTAGTGTTAAAGTTGTCGCCATCGATAGGCAGGGACGCATTCGCTTAAGTATGCGAGAAGTGGAACCTGCATAACCTATTTATAATTTATCCCTCTCGGGGGGGTAGAAATTATGCAGAAATTGAAATTAGGTTGTATATTGGAAGTACGAAACGGTTAAAACGACCTGAAATGTGGAGAGGTGGCTGAGCGGTCGAAAGCGGCGGTCTTGAAAACCGTTGAGGGGTATCCCCCCTCCCAGGGTTCGAA
>CAYSGV010000451.1:0-1749 GCA_964430685.1 uncultured Gammaproteobacteria bacterium | reverse complement strand
GGCATCGCATCTTTTACGGTGACAATAATTTTATCGCCAATGCCAGCATAGCGCCGCTTGGAGCCACCTAATACTTTGATACATACTACTGCACGAGCGCCACTGTTGTCAGCAACTTCAAGCCGTGACTGCATTTGAATCATTGCTCGTCTCCATTTTTATCAATTTATCTCTTTTTCAAAGGGTCAAGGAGCAACTCTCTCGCTTTACCCAAAATAAACAAAAATTCTAAGTAACTACTTATCAGTTGCTACTTGACCTTGCACGATTGTCTTATGAAGCTGCAAGTACAACTTTTAACAAACGCCATGTTTTGGTTTTAGAAATCGGTCGACATTCTTTAATTTCGACCAGATCACCAACTTTACCCACATTATTTTCATCATGCACATGATAGGTTTTATCACGTGACATAATTTTTTTATATTTAGGGTGCTGTTTTTGTGTTTTCACTAAAACTGAAATTGTCTTATGGCGCTGATGACCAACCACTTCACCTTGTAATGTCCGTTGTCGTTTTTGTGTCGCTATTTCGTTCATCAATCTGCCCTTGCATTATTTTTAACTAACAAACGCATATGTAGGATTGTTTTAATCCGTGCAATCTCACGCTTTAATTTTTTAATCAGCTGATTATTTTTAAGCGCGTTGGTACGTACTAACATCAGCATGTCAAAACGCTCTCTTTGCAATGACTGCAATTTTTCTACTAATTCATTTTCCGGTATATTTACTAAATCTTTTGCCCTTGCCATGACTTACCTCTCAATATGACGTTCGACAAAACGCGTTTTTATCGGTAACTTCGAGGCAGCCAGTCGTAGTGCTTCTTTAGCTAATTCAATATCAATACCACCGATTTCATACAATACGCGTCCGGGCTGAACAGGTGCGCCCCAATATTCAACACTACCCTTACCTTTACCTTGACGCACTTCTAATGGTTTCTTTGTATAAGATTTATCTGGAAAAATTTTGATCCAGATTTTACCACCACGTTTGATGTAACGCGTCATGGCAATACGTGCTGCCTCAATTTGTCTTGCGGTAATAGTGCCCAATTCCAAAGATTGCAAACCAAATTCGCCGAAGCTCACTTTATTACCGCGTTGTGCAACACCGCGATTGCGACCTTTTAATTGTTTACCATTCCCATATTTGAAACGCTTAGGCTGCAGCATGATTATTAACCTCTAAATTTCCGTCTCACTACTTTCTATTGGGCGCTGCTGTTGCGGTTGACCAATGACTTCACCTTTGTAAATCCATACTTTCACACCGATGATACCATAAGTTGTTTTTGCTTCTGCAAAGCCAAAATCAATATCAGCTCTTAAGGTATGTAAAGGAACGCGTCCTTCACGATACTTCTCATTACGCGCGATTTCTGCACCACCTAGACGTCCGCTCACCAAAACCTTAATGCCTTTTGCACCCATGCGCATGGCATTGGTTACGGCACGTTTCATTGCACGACGGAACATCACCCGGCCTTCAAGCTGCATGGCGATATTATCTGCAACGATTTGCGCATCTAAGTTTGGATTCTTCGCTTCTTCAACCGTGATGTGTACTGGAACACCAATTTTCTCTTTTACTTGTTTTCTGAGTGTTTCAATATCTTCACCTTTACGACCAATCACGCTGGCAGGTCTAGCTGCCATAATGATGATGCGTGCATTGCGATTTGGACCTTCACGTTCAATTAATATTTTGCTAATACCCTCAGCAGATAATTTATTTTTAAGT
>CAYSGV010000450.1:0-1758 GCA_964430685.1 uncultured Gammaproteobacteria bacterium | reverse complement strand
CGTCTTATTATCCTTGGTTCAGGGCCGGCTGGCTATACGGCCGCTGTCTATACTGCACGTGCGAATTTGAACCCAGTAATGATCACGGGTCTTGAGCCGGGTGGCCAACTCAGTTTAACCACGGATGTGGATAACTGGCCAGGTGATGTGGAAGGTTTGCAAGGACCGGCATTAATGGAGCGTATGCGTCGGCATGCTGAGCGTTTCAATACAAAAATAATTAATGATTACATTCACCGTTGTCATTTTGAGGAAAAACCCTTTCGCTTGGTTGGTGATCAAGGCATTTATACGTGTGATGCACTCATTATCGCAACCGGTGCTTCAGCAAAGTATTTAGGACTGCCTTCTGAAGAGGCATTCAAAGGCAAAGGTGTATCCGCTTGCGCGACTTGTGACGGTTTTTTCTATCGCAATCAGGCGGTCGCAGTAGTTGGCGGTGGTGATACGGCTGTTGAAGAAGCACTTTATTTATCCAATATTGCGGCACAAGTTACGGTTATTCATCGACGCCAACAATTTCGAGCGGAAAAAATGAATTCCGATCGATTATTGGCGCGGGCACAAAATGGGAATGTGCGTATTGAATGGGACAGTGTGGTTGATGAAGTACTCGGTGACCAGAGTGGCGTAACCGGTGTGCGTTTACTTAACTTGAACAACAATCAGAAAAAAGATATAAGTATCAACGGGTTATTTATTGCTATTGGTCATTTACCGAATACGCAACCCTTTGTTGATACGGAGCTTGCGTTAATGGAAAATGGTTATATCAAAATTAAAGGTGGTTCAGAAGGTAATGTGACCGCTACGAATATTCCGGGTGTTTTTGCAGCGGGTGATGTGACTGATCATGTTTACCGACAAGCGATCACGGCAGCTGGTTTAGGCTGTATGGCTGCATTAGATGTTGATCGCTATTTGGATAGCTTGCCTAAATAACGATTGTTGCAATTTCAAGAAGATAAAATAAACTTGCGGTTGTACGCATTTTTTGGGTACTATGACCCGCTCGTGTACGCATTTGTTTTTATTGGAGGTTTCGCTATTCATGCCTAAAGAAGATCATTTGGAAATGGAAGGTGTCGTTACTGAGACACTGCCAAACACCATGTTTCGTGTCCAACTCGATAATGGACATCTCATTATTGCCCACATCTCCGGTAAAATGCGTAAAAATTATATTCGTATTTTAAAAGGTGATCGCGTCACCGTGGAAATGACTCCTTATGATCTATCTAAAGGTCGCATCATTTTCCGTAATCGTGATAAGGGCCCTGCAGCACCCGAGGCAGAAGCACCACCACCCCAATCCTAAAAAATCATTATCACAACTGCAATTGATTCTTCTCGATCTGACTCGCCTTTTAAACTCTATGAATTAATTATTTGTCTATACTTAACGTAGGTATGGGGTATTAATTATTAATAAAACCTTAAGACTAATTAGGGATAAGTAATAATTCACGGTGTTCAATAATGAAAAAGCTAAGTGAATCCAACACAGATCAAAATTCGCCTTTCGATTTACTACCAAGTGAAGACGTTCATCATATCGCTTTATTAGGTGGTGGTGTCGTTGGTCAAGCGCTTTCATCTGTAGCCAGACGATTTAGATATTTAAGTTCGGATGAAGCTTACTACAGAGACATAAGCAGACGCGAGATTAGCCAAAATTTAAATACCAAAGGTGATAAAGAGAGTTATCAGCAGTATTATCAACGATATAAATATAATTTGCTATTACCTGTTATTTGT
>CAYSGV010000449.1:0-1759 GCA_964430685.1 uncultured Gammaproteobacteria bacterium | reverse complement strand
CTTGCAGCATGAAGTTATGATATTTTAATAATTCAGTTAGTTTCAGGTTAAAACGTTCGGGCGTGAGCAAATCGGCGATGCGTAAGCCTCTGCGCGCCACTTTATCTTCATAAGCAGGACCAATACCACGTCCTGTTGTACCAATTGCAGCGCCAGCAAGTGCTTTTTCTCGCGCCGCATCGAGTGCCACATGGTGTGGTAACACTAAAAAACAACTGGCACTAATTTTTAAACGTTCACGTACGGGAATACCATTGGCTTCTAGTGCACGTATTTCTTCATAAAGTGCTTGTGGAGAAATTACTACTCCATTCCCAATGTAACACTGCACATGTGCGTGCATGATTCCAGAAGGAATCAATCGCAAAACTATTTTTTGGCCATTAATGACTAAAGTATGCCCCGCATTGTGGCCACCTTGAAACCGGACAACGGCATGTGCATTTTTCGTGAGCCAGTCAACGATTTTGCCTTTACCTTCGTCGCCCCATTGGGTTCCTAATATCACTATATTTTTGTTCATGGGATCTCTTTCACTTTATAAATTGACGAATGCGCAAAGTTCCTATTTTCTCTGATTTCAACGAAAAAAGCATTTATTTAAGCTTAAAAATTTTGTTCCATTCTTTTTGTGGCAATTTTACCAATAAATGGAAATGTCCTTGCGTATCGTTTGTTTCGTTAATAATCGCATTGTGTTGATAAAGTAATGAGCGCAAACTGGATTGATTAGCAAAAAGACAAACTTCGCCAATAAATAAATCTTTGGCGAGCTTGTCGATGATGGCTTGTTTGAGCTGCGGTAGGCCTTGCTGATTATGTACAGAAAGCCATACTTTACTGATTTGGCCATTGTGGTTGTATTCTACTTTTGGTCGCGCACCTGGGATAAGGTCGATTTTATTGTACACTTCCAGGATAGGCACTTGTTCGGCACCGATTTCTGCCAACACGCTTTGGACTTGTGCTATTTGTTGTTCATAATTTTCTGCGCTGGTATCAATCACATGTAATAAAAGATCAGCAGTACGTGTTTCATCAAGTGTTGCTTGAAAAGCATCAATGAGCGAATGGGGTAAGTGGCGAATAAAACCAACCGTATCGATCAAGATTGCCGCGCCCAATTCAGGAATATTTAAGCGCCTATAGGTTGGATCCAATGTGGCAAAGAGTTGGTTGGCGACATAAGTGTCCGCTTGGGTGAGCAGATTAAACAGCGAAGATTTGCCTGCATTGGTATAGCCGACTAAGGAAATAGTTGGAATATCAGCTTTTTCACGAGAATAATGCTGTACTTTTCGTTGCGCTTGTATTTTTTGTAGACGCTCACGGATGGTTTTCACGCGCTGCCGTAACAGCCGGCGGTCGGTTTCTAGCTGTGTTTCACCGGGTCCGCGTAAGCCAATACCGCCTTTTTGCCGCTCTAAAT
The DNA here is from genome assembly GCA_964430685.1 of uncultured Gammaproteobacteria bacterium. Classification (GTDB taxonomy): domain Bacteria; phylum Pseudomonadota; class Gammaproteobacteria; order CAYSGV01; family CAYSGV01; genus CAYSGV01. Next base: position 330 of record CAYSGV010000449.1, on the reverse strand, counting down.
GGGTCCAGCCACGCACCAACCGCGTTGCCATGTGTGACAATTGCGCGAGTTCAACTTGCAACTTACCTTCATGTGAGCGGGCACGTTGCGCGAATACGTCCAAAATTAAGCCAGTACGATCAATCACACGGCATTGGCACAGTTTTTCCAAATTGCGTTCTTGCGCAGGTGATAAACTGTGGTTAAAGATGAGGACATCCGGTTTGCGTATGCTGGTTTCCAGACGAATTTCATCCGCTTTGCCCGTCCCGACAAAGTATTTCGCCTCTGGTGTTTGCCGCGAGCCGGTGACGACTAAGATTGGTTCTACACCAGTCGAGATGACCAACT
>CAYSGV010000448.1:0-1759 GCA_964430685.1 uncultured Gammaproteobacteria bacterium | reverse complement strand
CGTGTATTTTAATCCGTAACGATAAGCCATTGCAGGCACGACATAAATTTGCACCACACATATCGGTTTGTTTGCGCAAATCAAATTGATACTGAAACTCATTCCAACGCATACCTTCATGACTCTTGGTAAATGGATCAGAAAGATTATCCATCAACACAAATACTTCGAGGTTATCAATTTCGTTTAGTTGATAGGCCATTTGAATTCCTCATCTAAAATATCACTGCTACACCAAAGGTTAGCGTATTTTCATTGGTTGTTTCACCAGCATGTTGGCGCATGCTTTTGAGTGCACCATAATCTTGATTGTGTTCGTATTCAGCAAATACATTTAAACCTGGCATAAGCCGATAGTAAGGCCTGAGAACAAATCGCAGCTCATTTAGACCACTGCCAATTTGGTCAGCACGCACTGTTTTGCTGGCCAAAATACCACGCACGCCTGCTCGCACAAAGAAATTATTCGTAAGCTGTGTATCACGCGCAAGTTCTATATCTAATTTTGCGCTGCCATCATGATAATATAATCGTACATCTGTATCGATAAAATAAGGCATTAATCCTTCAATACCTATTCCCGGTTGCCAATAAGGCGTAACAGCAGGACGGTAAAAATAATTTACCCCACCCTTTAGATTCCAAAATTCGCTTAACAACTGCCAGTAAAATATATCGATGTCAGCATTTTCTATGCTTCCTTTGCGAAGTTCGGCATCATTGATCAATAATTGCAGTTTTTGGTTATCACTACCATGTAATCCTCTAAAATTCAGTTTTTGAATATTGTTAAATGGATCTATACCTAGATCAACAAAATGAGCTAAATAATTCATAGCAGGATGTCCAATTGGATGTTTCACAATTGAAGGTTCAATCAGTATTTGTTCATCAATACGTATGGTTGGCTGGTTCGTATAATTTGCTGGTTTAACCAGCTTCTCTGGTTTTTGTGAACCATTGCTAATATCGACGAGATTATTATATTGAACGACTCGTGACATGCCGGTCATCATATGAAAAGGGTTATGGCAATGAAAAAACCATTGTCCACTAGCGCCCGTATCAAAATCAACAACGACTGTCGCACCTGGTGGCACATCCAATGTATGCAATAATGGATCATAGGCACCATGGCCATTACGAACGATAAACCAATGGCCATGCAAGTGCATCGGATGGTGCATCATTGAATCATTGCTAAAGATGATGCGATAGCGCTTCCCCTGCTCGATTAGTATCGGTTTTGATTTTGCTTCTGGTTCACCATTAATAAACCAACTGTAACGATCCATATAACCATACAATTGCATGCGAATTTCTTTATAGATTGGTCGATTCGGATCATTTGTTTTCACTGCTGACATTAAATTTTGATATTTAGTGCCCATTGTCTGCGATATACTCGTTGGCGATGCACTCGATTGCTTGGTATCGTGATGCATATGCATAGAATGATCCATACCTGCCATTGCAGATCCACTGCCCTCACCCATAGGCATTGACATAGAAGCGTGGTTCATCGCACTCATCGACATGCCACCCATCATTTCACGTGTTACCGGAAGAGGTTTAGGAAAAGGTGTAATGTCTTGTTGCCTCACAACTTGATCCGGTTGCGTGATTAAAACACCCATTGCAGCCCCAACAGCATCATTCGACTCAGCGTAAATGATATAAGGCACATCTTTTATTATTTTAATTAATACATCATAGGTTTCAGCCGGTGCAATGGTAAAATCATTTACGTTGTAAGGTT
>CAYSGV010000447.1:0-1764 GCA_964430685.1 uncultured Gammaproteobacteria bacterium | reverse complement strand
TTTATCAATCACCATATGCTCCTCCTCCACAACCTGAAATTGCAGAAATTTTACGGAACCCACATGGTGTCACCGCCGATAGCGACCCTGCCCAAGTAGATGAGGATGTAGCGCCAGTCGAAGAATTGGAAAATGTCGGTAATCCTGCATCAGCAGCCGGTTTGCCAGCTGATGGAGATGAAGAAGGCGCAGCCCAGGCCGAAAGTTTCGAGAATGGAGCTGAGTTAGAGGTCGATGCACCTGCTGATGAAGAAGATGACGATGCACCTGCCGAAAGATTAGAGGCTGCTTCACCTGCTGATGAAGAAGATGGCGATGCACCTGCTGAAAGATTAGAAGCCGTTGCACCTGCAGCGGATTTACCAGCCAATGTGCAAACCGCTGCTCCACCATCAGACACAGGATTTGATGCTGAATGTTTTGAAGTCATATCGAGCGACGAGGGAGATAAACACCAATCCGGAGTACAGATTGATGATGCAGAATTTGACTATTTAGAACCAGTTGAAGATGACCCAGAACAAGCCGATGAAGATTCAAGAGCACATGATCTGGATGATTTTGAAGAACCAGAAGGCCAACCTGAAGACTACGAAGACGTTTTTGTAGAATCTCCCGCAAAAGCGTTACTCAAAGCTGGACCAAACCGCCGTGTAATTACGCACTACGATGCGGATGCAGAACGTACAAAACAGGCATTACGTGCCGCACGATTTGCAAATGGAGCAAATGGAGCAAGTTTACTCGAGGAACTAGATGAAGTTGAGAATGTGTATGACGTTACTTTATCTCCAATACCGCATGGAAATTCGCCGCATTTGTTGATGCGCGCACCAGCTCCAGCGGCAAGAACACAAGGTCTACCCGATCCCGCAGCAGGTATAGAACCATTTTATGGTAATAGAACCTAAACTCCATTAACCAAATAAGTCGGAAAAGATGGCAATGGCATGATAAGGAATTTTTATCAGCCTTGCCTCTTCACCGGCATAACGCAAATATTCCGGCAGTTTTGTGGCATTTTTACCATCAAATTCCAAGTAATCGTCAAAAAAGATAATCGTCTTGCTACGCAACTCTATATTAATACCATTAATAAGCGTAATAGAAATAATAATGTCATCATTTTTACATTGTTCACAGATGCTTTCTTTAAAGGTTAACAATAACAATTCCTCCCTCGGTTCTATCTAACCCAAAATATAGTCAACGCTCGGTTAAATAGCCAACGGCCGAACCAACACCGTAAAAGAAAACTAAACTTTTAGTCTAAAGCTCTGTCTAATCAAATTGAAGGGCAGATGAAATAATTTACCGGCTCAATAACCGCGGTAAACCCATCAACCCACATTAGGTTTAATAAATGCTATGAGGAGCCGAACATGAAATATGTTAAAATTACAGTATGTCGTGATTTAAAAACCGGACAATTTGCCAGTTCCAAAAGCCGAAAATCATCAGTGAAAAGGGAAGTTATTCGAAGAAAGAATGGTTAAAAATAAATCAAATATATAGATTGTTTAAAACCATTCAATTCAATCATTCATCCTAGATTCGGCAATAGAACTGATTTCAGCACAAACAATAAATTGTGAGAAACCATTCACTACTGCCGAATCAAGGATGATTATCAACATAATCTATTTTACATTGCTTAGATTCAAGCAATGATGATTTTTATTTGTCCCTAACTTCTATCTTTCCTATTAGATATCAAATTTTATTTGGGCTTAAGCAAAAAATATCTATATATTTCCTATACTT
>CAYSGV010000446.1:0-1766 GCA_964430685.1 uncultured Gammaproteobacteria bacterium | reverse complement strand
AATTACTTTCCCCGAATGATAAAAAGGTTCTTACTAACTATGCTGGATGTTTCCAAACTGTAGGGGAATACCATAAGGCCTTAACGGTTTATCTGGAATTAATCAGAACATATCCTCGTGATAGAAGTGTGTTACTAGGGCTTGCACGTTGTTATCAGCAACTCGGACAATATGCAAAGGCATTAGAAATTTGTGACACTCTAAAAATAAAGCATTCCGAAGACCGTACAGTGCTTTTATGTTTAGCACGATGCCATCAAATGATGGGACAATACAATACCGCACTTGATTTACTAGAAGCACTAAAACTTCGATATCCTCGTGACAAAAATTTATTATTATCATTGGCACAGTGTTATGAGGAAAATGAACAACACGAAACTGCAATTAAAATATATATCCAAATACAAAAACAGTATCCTAAAGACAAAGCCGCTTCGTTAAGCTTGGCCAGATGTTATGAAGCTATGGGACAACATAATGCAGCCTTTCAAGTATATGTACCATTAAAGGAATTATACCCTATCGACAAAATGGTACTTTTAAGCTTAGCTCGCTACTATGAAGAAGTGGGTAATTATGACCAAGCGTTGAAAACGTATGAGACTTTAGAACAATACTATCCTAATGATAAATCAGTGCGAATGAATTTAGCGCGTTGTTATCAGTCAATGGGACAGTATGATAATGCTCTTTTACATTTTAGAGCTTTAGCTAAGAGATATTCCCAAGATCAAGTTATATTGTTGGGATTAGCACATTGCTATCAAGGGATGGGACAATATGACAATGCCTTCACGATTTATAATGAACTAAAAACATATTATCCAGCAAGTAAAACGGTATTACTCAGTAGCGCGCTTACTTATGAAGCAGCCGGGCAGTTCGAGGCCGCTTTTAAACTTCATGTTCAATTACAAGAACATTATCCTGATGATAAAGCAGTCTTATTAAGTCTGGCACGGCATTATGAAGCAGTTGGACAATTTGAAGTGGCTTTTAGCGTTTACGTGCAACTAAAAAAAATCTATTCACATGATAAGAAAATACGACTAAGTCTTTCTCGCTGCTACCAAAGCTTTGGAGATTTTGAAAATGCGCTTGCCACTTTGCAGGAAGGCTCAGCAAAAGATACACCAAGCAGGGATTTGCAACTTGGTTTAGCTCGTTGTTATCAGAGCATGCGCCAATATGAATCTGCTCTAAAACTTTATGGAACATTAGAACGGAATTTTCCAAAAGATAAAGTTATTTTACTCAGTTTTGCACGTTGTTTTGAAGAAATACACCGTTATGATGAAGCATATCGTATTTATGAATCACTACATGAACTTTCTCCTGATGATAAGGTAGTCCTACTAGGATTAGCATATTGCCATTATAAGTGCGCTGAAAAAGTGCAGGCTTTTAAACAATTAAATATCCTTACGCAACAATTTCCTCATTACTTGGATGCACGTTTAGCACTTGCTAAATTTCATCAATTTAACCATGACTACCAAACGGCGAGTCACACTTTGCAGACAATTTGTAACCATTTTCCTTATTCTGCTATCGCCAGACGTCAGTTAGCCGCTTGTTATGCCGCGTTAAAGGAAATGAGAACAGCGGGTTGTTATCGGCAATTAATTACAGACTTCCCATATGATAAAAAATCATATTTAGATTACCTTCAGTGGTTGGTTGAAACTAACCAACAACAAGAAGCATTAGAAATCTATAGTCAATGCAACAGGCAATTTGCTTCAGATACTTTATTTTTAGAA
>CAYSGV010000445.1:0-1785 GCA_964430685.1 uncultured Gammaproteobacteria bacterium | reverse complement strand
ATTCTTGGCTAAGGCAATGGCCTCAGGCATGTTTATGTTTTTAGATACCGATCTAAAAATTGACAAAAAACAAATTACCATTGACTTAGATCGTGATAAAGCATCGCAGCTTGGTTTAACGATGCAAGATATTGGTAGTGTTTTAGCTGCGAATCTGGGTGGTAATTACATTAATTATTTTAGTCTCAGTGGTCGGTCGTACCAAGTGATTCCACAAGCGGCACGCAATGAACGCTTAACGGCGAATCAGTTGATGAATTATTATATTACGACAGCAAGTGGTTCATCTATACCATTAGGAACAGTAGCAAAGCTAAAAACATCAGTTGTGCCAGAGTCCATTAATCATTTTCAACAATTAAATTCAGCAACTATTTCTGGCGTGCCATTTCCAGGTGTCACCATGGGGCAAGCACTTGATACATTGGGAAGTATAGCCAAACAAGTATTACCACAGGGATATGGTATCGATTACGCAGGACAATCGAGACAGTATCAACAAGAAAGTAGCGCACTTTTTTATACTTTTATTTTGGCACTCATTATTATCTTTTTGTCACTCGCAGCATTGTTTGAGAGTTTTCTTGATCCAGCTATTGTCTTTTTCAGTATTCCATTATCTATTTGTGGTGCTATGATCTTTATTAGTCTAGGTGTGGGTGGTGCCAGCTTAAATATTTATACAGAAGTAGGGCTCATCACCTTAGTCGGTTTAATTAGTAAGCATGGTATCTTAATTGTGCAGTTTGCAAATGATTTATTGAATGAAGGGAATAGCAGACTAGATGCAGTTGTAAAAGCGGCCAGCATACGTTTACGTCCAATTTTAATGACCACAGCGGCGATGGTTGTTGGTGTGTTACCACTGGTCACTGCTTCAGGCGCGGGTGCGGTTAGTCGTTATAATATCGGTTTAGTGATTGCTACTGGCATATCTATTGGTACCTTTTTCACGTTATTTGTGGTGCCGGCAATGTATTTGCTCCTGCATCAAATAGCCGAATGGGCGAAACGAGCGATTTTCGGTGTGAATCCTGTACCTGAATCGGGTGATGCTCCTAATGATTAATGTATCACCCATGACCAAATAGTTTAGCAAGATATTCTGCTAAACTTTCAAGGTCTTTGCCATAGGTGCGAAAGCCGATATAGCCATCTGGCCTTATGAAATATACTCCATTTGCGGTAATGCCGTAGCGTTCAAATAAAATATTTAGCTCTGGTGATTTAATAAATTGATGAATACCAAGAACCTCTGGATTTATTTGCGCGAGAGCTGCTATTTTATGATCAACTGCTGTCTCTTTTTGTATTTGAAAAAGTAAAACGTTACAAGGTTTTTGCTTAAGAAGTTCAAATAATGTTGCATGCTCTATGGGTGCATCCGGTGCGCGACAGCCTGCCTGCGGAGCTGCGAGAAATTGAGCATCAGCACCTTTGTTTTTTTCGATGACAAATAAATTTTCATGATAATGAATGCCGAGTTCCGAAATAAAATGAAATAAAAATTTTTTAAATTTTAGTGATCGTGTCAATAGCTTCATGATGGAGGGCATGATGTACAGTCGTAAATAAGAGGCAAAAAACTTTTTGTTCGTAATCATGCCAAATATTTTATCGGTACTGTTCAGCAGAACTTCACCGATGCGTTGTCGCTCAGTTTGATATGTTTCCAATAACGTGCTTGGTGCATGGTATTTAAGAACAAAAGCAATTTTCCAAGCAAGGTTTGTTACATCCTGCAAACCGGTATTCATTCCTTGACCACCGACGGGTGAATGGATA
>CAYSGV010000444.1:0-1786 GCA_964430685.1 uncultured Gammaproteobacteria bacterium | reverse complement strand
CAATCATGTAAAATTCTTCGGCTTTTTTTTCAGGATCGTAAGGCAACGGAAATTTGTGATAATAATCTGTCGTTACTTGTGGTAATTTCTTAAATTTATTGCGAAAAAAATCTTCGCGAATTGAATTGTCCCATTTTAAAGCATCTAAAATGCGAATGGGTTGTTGTGCTCTGACTAAGCGGTCTGATAACTCACGGATTATATGTTGTTTTTGATGTAGTGACTCCGCGGCACTGGGTTTGGCTGGATTATCTTCTGGCATGTTTAACCTTCTTGGCTCTGTCTGTATTCATTCCTTTTCTAAAGATAGCATAAAACGTCGGTAAGATTGGTATTTATTGGGGTTATTTACGATGCACTAAAGTCGCAGATGCTTGATCGGTCGGTATAATTTGAACCATAGCAATCGTCACATGCGGTGGTGCGGATGCACAATAAACTACCGCATCAGCCACATCCAAAGGACTAAGTGGGTGCATATTTTGGTAAACCGAATCAGCACGGTTCTTATCACCCTTAAAACGCACTACACTAAATTCTGTTTCGACCAGGCCCGGATCAACCGTACTAACCCTTATATTCGACCCCAGTAAATCCATGCGCAAGCCTTTGGTGAGTGCATCGACAGCGTGTTTGGTGGCACAGTAAACATTACCAGCCGGATATACTTCATGCCCGGCCACAGAGCCAATATTAATCACCTGCCCCTGACCTCTTGCCACCATACAGGGTACAATTGCACGTGACACATAGAGCAAACCTTTCACATTGGTATCAATCATTTCTTCCCAATCATCAATATTGGCTTGATGAAATTTTTCTAAACCACGCGAAAGCCCCGCATTATTCACTAACACATCAATCGCTTGCCACTCCGGTGGTAATTGACTAAGTTTTTCCACTACTTCATTGCGTTTGGTGACATCTAACTGGAACAGATGAATTTTAGCGCCATATTGTTGTTGCAAATTTTCTTGTAAGCTTTGTAATCGTTCAACTCGGCGCGCACACAACAGTAATTTGGCACCAGCTTTAGCAAATTGTTGTGCGCAAGCAGCACCAATACCACTCGATGCACCTGTAATAAATACAATTTTATTTTGCAAAACATTATTCATTAAATTCCTCTTCTCAAACAGCTAAATTAAACATCACAACATTTTTTATATTTTTTACCACTACCACAATGACACGGATCATTACGGCCTATATTTAATTTCTTCGCAATTAATTGTCGTTGTTTTTGTTTACCACTGATGTAATACCATCTTCCGTCATCTAAACGAAATTCACTACATTCATGCAGCGTGAATTGTTGATTATGTTCAGAATAATAAGCAGTAAATTCAACAAAGCCCATATTATTATTGACCGAACTATTCATCACTTCTAACTTTTGCCAGACAACCTTTTTTGCCCAATGTTGTGTTCCATTTGCATCAAAATCATCCAAGGCGGGCGATTTCATGGTCTTGCCAATATAATCAACATTGGCTTCTGTGAAAGCTGTATAACGTGAGCGCATCAGTTGTTCAGGCGTTTCAGGAACATTTTGTCCTGAAATATACTTGCCACAACAATCTGTATAATTTTGACCTGTACCACATGGACAATTCATCAACGTTACCCTCTTTCTGTTTTCCTTACATTTGATTGGCAATTATCGATCGTGCTAGCATTTAGATAGTACTGTTGTATTTCGCCCGCAAGGCTCTATCCAATCTTTGGTGGGCTATTTCTCTTCGGTAAGTAATTCTTCTTCACTGATTTCTTCTTCACTGATTTC
>CAYSGV010000443.1:0-1786 GCA_964430685.1 uncultured Gammaproteobacteria bacterium | reverse complement strand
GACAAGTGTTTATCAGTGTACGTGATACGGATAAAAAAGAAGCTGTGAAAATAGCCAGCCAACTTTTTGAGGCTGGATTTCGTTTGGTTGCCACGCATGGAACGGCAGTAGCGATTCGTAATGCTGGTATTCCTTGCGAACAAGTGAATAAAGTTATACAAGGTCGTCCACATATTGTTGACATCATCAAAAACGATGAGATAGATTTAATTATCAATACAACGGAAGGTAAGCAAGCGATTGCAGATTCTTATGCAATTCGTTGTAGCGCTGTATCACATGGTGTTTATTACACAACAACATTAGCTGGTGCACAAGCAACATTTGCCGCACTAGAATTTGTGGATGTGCATACGGTTACTGATTTACAACATCATCATGTTATACTTGCTGCGATCGCGTAAAGTATACAAACTTGGGAGCGTCAATGAATAAAACACCAATAACGAATGCCGGTTTTAAACAATTAAAATCGGAATTAGAGCAATTAAAGAAAAAGGATCGCCCTGCAATTACTGCTGCCATTAAAGCAGCACGAGAACATGGTGATTTAAAAGAAAATGCAGAATATGCAGCTGCCAAAGAACGGCAAAGTTATATCGAAGGCCGTATTTTAATGTTGGAGTCAATTGCTTCACATGCACAAGTGATCGATGTAACTAAAATACCTTGTAATGGCCGTGTGGTATTTGGTGCAACGGTATCCTTGCAAAATTTGTCTACCGAAGAAGAAATTGTTTATCGGATTGTAGGCGAATATGAAGCAGACATTAAACAAAGTATGGTTTCAGTTACTTCCCCATTGGCGCGTGCGATGATCGGTAAAAACGAAGGTGATGTGATAACGGTTAACACACCCACTGGCAGCGTTGAATATGAGATTATTAAGGTAGAGTATTTGTAAGAATCCATTCATCTTTTTCTTATCGTTGCAATGATAAAGAAAAAAGCGCGGCAACGAATGCTCATGCCGCGCTAGGTCCGGTTCTTATTCCCTAAAATCAATCCTTGCTTGAATCATTACGCCGAGTAATTTATCTGAGCCGTCCATGCGTGCTGTTTTAAATTCTGGGTTTAATGGTTTCAAGTAAATGTCATCACCGTCATAAAATAATTGTTTGAGCGTGGCTCGATTTTGTCCCTTCGGGCAAATCACAACAAAATCACGGTCATTCGGTTTGCAAGCGGGATCAATGATGAGCTTGGTACCTTCAATAAAGTAAGGTGCCATGGCTTCTCCTTTCGCTGCCAATGCATAAGCATCAGAACTGACTTTAGCATCGGTAGAAACCCATTTGTGCCAGCCTTCTTTGCGTAAATCTTCTTTAACATTCGGCCATTTGGTAACAATTTCCCAAGAAAGTTCGGGTAATATTTCCCACGAACGATTGTTGGGGTTGTGTGCACCAGGAATTCGATCGGAAGGTAGAGGATCATCTCCAAGCAATTGCGAAATGGTCACACCCAAAAAGTTTGCTAAATCACTGAGTGTATCACCACGCGGGTATTTCGTCGCACGAGAGAGGATACGGTTAATGGTGGGTTGTGGGACGCCTGATTGCCTAGCCAATTCTGCCTCAGTAATCGGGATCCGTCGCATTAGTTCTCTTAAATTATCACTGAGTTCACGTACTTTATTTCCAATATTATATTCTTTTGCCATAATTTCTTCTATTTTGTTAGAGGTTAGCAAGCCAAATCTTAGGGATGAAACTGTTACATCGATGTATCAGTTTTACTCCCTAACTCCATTTATGCAGCAATGTATTATAGCCACCCAAATTAG
>CAYSGV010000442.1:0-1797 GCA_964430685.1 uncultured Gammaproteobacteria bacterium | reverse complement strand
CCTCGTGCACCACCAACTGCCTTGCGCCAGTGGCCATGGTCCTACATCAGGCAATGGGCATCGTCAGTGGTTTAATGACCACGGTGCACTCTTATACCAACGATCAAGTCTTAACCGACGTTTATCACTCAGATTTAAGGCGTGCGCGTTCAGCGACAATGTCGATGATCCCCACCAAAACCGGTGCGGCCGCGGCCATTGGCTTGGTGCTACCCGAATTAAAAGGTAAATTAGATGGGCTGGCTATACGCGTACCCACCATTAATGTGTCGCTGATTGATTTAACTTTTACAGCAGCGCGCGCCACCAGCGTTTCTGAAGTAAATGAAGTTTTAAAGAAAGCTGCACAATCGTCATTAAATGGCGTGCTTGCTTACACTGAAGAACCTTTAGTGTCTGTTGATTTTAATCACACTGCTGTTTCCGCAACAGTTGATGCCCAAGAAACCAAAGTGATTGGTCAACTCGTTAAAGTGTTGGCTTGGTATGACAATGAATGGGGTTTCTCCAATCGCATGTTAGATGTGGCGAATAAATTGATGACCGTCTGATTAAGTAGGAGGCAAGTTTCATCTTGCAACATGCCACGCTTCCTGCAAAGATTTAGTGTGATATGCGAATATAAGCATGTTGCAAGATGAAACTTGCTCCCTTCCCTATCATGCCGTAGCACTTAGCTCACTCAATAATTTTTCTAGCACCACCAGGCTGTGTACCGCATTGGCTTGTTGATGAATATCTTGTCGTAAAAATGTAGCTAATCGCGAATAAACTTGTTGCAACGAATTAGGGTCAACTTCTTTACCTGGTATACAATAATCTAGATTCATTAAATTAAAACTAGATCTATGCAGCGCATGCATATTTTTAAATTTGTGTGCACAGTCTAAATGTTGTTGCTGTACAAAATGTGTCATCAGTTTATTGTGTGAATGTTCAATATCAATAGCGGGAAAATGCCCAGCTGCTGCCAATTCACGACTTAAGACAATTTGTCCATCTAATAATGCCCGTGTATAAGATGCAATGGAATGAAGTGTTGCCTGTTCTTCGGTGTGAATGCTAAATATTGTGCTAATGGTGCCCTCACCTACTGTAGCATTACCGGCACGTTCAATTAATTGTGCGCATTTAGCAAATACAGACAATGGCATATCTGCATCATGTGCTGTTTCACCAACGGCTAAAGCTAATTCACGACTTGCTTTCGCAAATTGTGTGAGTGAATCGATCAATAATAAAACATTGGCACCACGATCACGATAATATTCAGCAATGCTCATCGCACGCAGTGCAGTATGAAAACGTGCCAGTGGTGTATCATCTGAGGAAGTTGTTACCACACATGCACGTCTTAAACCATCTTGCGTGAGATGTTGCTCAACAAATTCTTTGACTGCATTACCTCTGCTACCCACTAAACCAACAATGATCACATCTGCATCAGCATAACGCGCCATCATGCCTAATAATGCAGTTTTACCTACACCCGTGCCACCATACAGCCCTATTCTACTGCCACAACCCACAGGAAATAATGCATTAATTGCCCGCACGCCTACATCCAATTTTTTGCTAATAGCTGCACGTGCAAGCGGATTTAAACGATGGCCATATAAAGGTACACGCGCAACATATTCAATTGGACCTAATGTATCTAAGGGATTACCACAACCATCAATAATACGGCCTAAAAGATCAGGACTTACTGATACTTCTAAATGTTTACCGGTTGCCACGATTCGTGCACCGGGGACGATATCACGTGGTTCTGTTAGGGGAAGTAAATAAGTTGTA
>CAYSGV010000441.1:0-1807 GCA_964430685.1 uncultured Gammaproteobacteria bacterium | reverse complement strand
ATTTTTACTTGTGTTTTTTCGTTGTCAGTTAATTCTGTTTTATTTCCAGTAAGTTGGCGCAGTTCATGAAAGTGTTTATTTACATCCTGTAAGGCTGGTAATTTGCTAGCAATTAATTGTTTTTGATCAGCAGATATGGACGAGTGATTTGATAATACTAAAGTGATATCTCTTATACCAGCGCTATGATTTGCGAGTGAGTCGAAACTATTAACACAATCATTTTCAGTTTGAACGTTTGCTACTTGTTTCTCAAGAGCAACTAGTTGTTCATGTAATTGCAGTATCACCATTGGGGGTGTTGCTGCTGCCAGCAAGTCCATTAAGATGTTCTTATATTGTTCAATTAATCGGCTAAGAAATTGCTGTAAGGCTTCGATGGGGTTCATAATTTGCTCCGTAATATTGGCATTAGATTGAATAATGGGACTTTCTTTGATGTGATATTATATAGAAATTCCAGATGATTTTGCAATGATTACATTTGTTCTAAGGTTTTTATGCCCAGCAAATCTAAGCCCAATTTTAATGTGCGTGCAGTAAGTTCAGCAAGTAATAGACGACTCGAACGTAGATTTATATCATCTAACGAAAGTATGGGGCAATTCTCATAAAAACGATGGAATGTGGCTGCCAGTTCATATAAGTAATCACACAAACGATGAACCATTAAATCTTCACCAACAGAGGTAATGAGTACAGAAAATTCTAATATGCGGATTGCTAAGTCATGTTCCACATTTGTTGTGATCATAATTTGACTGTGCTTAATTTGCTCAAACTGAATTTCACCTTTGCGAAAAATAGAGCGAATACGCACATAAGCATTTTGTAAATAGGGCGCGGTATTACCATCAAAAGATAATAATTTGTCCCAATCAAAAACATAATCTTTTATTTTATCAGTGCGGAGATCAGCATATTTTAATGCGCCAATGCCAATATCGTGCGCAATTACCTCTAATTGTTTATTAGAGAGCTCAGCATTTTTGGCTTGGGCAATTGCTATTGCTCTATTTTCAGCCTCATCTAATAATGAAACTAATTTAATCGATTCACCGGTGCGTGTTTTAAATGGTTTATTGTCTTTGCCTAAAATTGTGCCAAAAGGAATATGTTCCAGTTGAATGTTATCTTTTGCCCATGGCGTTTGGCGCAATGCTGCGAATAACATGGCAAAATGTTGTTTTTGTCTGGCATCGGTAACATAAATCAATCGTGTCGCTTTTAGCTGATTGATACGAAATTTTGCAGCCGCTAAATCAGTAGTGGCATAAAGATAACCACCATCTTTTTTGCGAATAATAAATGGTAAAGGTCTATTATCTTGATCGACGAAGCCAGCTAAGAAAATAACCACAGCGCCATCACTCATTTCTGCTAAACCGCTTTGTTGTAATTCATTGACAACATCGGTGAGCATGGGATTGTAAAAACTTTCGCCACGTACATCTTGTTCGTTCATCAGAACATCGAGTCTGAAATAGAGTTCATGAAACGAATGTAAACTTTCAGCAACAATTTTTTCCCAAATCGCTAATGTTTCTTTGTCACCATTTTGTAGTGCAACAACACGGGTACGTGCTTTTTCAGCAAAATTAGGATCAGCATCAAACAATTGTTTTGCTTTTTTATATAATGAATCCAAATTACTGACAGAATGCGTTTGTTTGTGTTCGCCGGTTTCATATAAATATTCAATGAGCATGCCAAATTGTGTGCCCCAGTCGCCAAGGTGATTTTGACGAATCACGTGATGACCTAAAAAATGCAAAATGCGCACAATGGCATCGCCAATCACGATGGA
>CAYSGV010000440.1:0-1808 GCA_964430685.1 uncultured Gammaproteobacteria bacterium | reverse complement strand
TAACTTTAGTCGACCAGCAGGTTGTGCACTTCTCGGCCGATGATGTGACGTTTTTTTTCGCTCCGCTGCTGCTGGCACTGCTACACCAAGCTTCTGCAGCAATGTTTGTTGTATGGTTTTAGCAAGTTGTGTTTGCAAACCATTTGGCTGCGCCACTGTTTGCAATAAGTGCCCCAATTGGTCAAAATATTGCTCATCTTTAGGTCTTGATGAATCGGTACCATCAGCTAAATTTACAAAGGCTTGCCAAAATTGCGCCAAAATATTTTTAAAATCATTACGTTCTTCAGCAGAGCTAAGTTTGTTTACTTGCTCTCCAATAGCTATAAACATTTGCATTAATCGCCTACGAGCCGATTCATCCAAAAATAGGTTCGCCATTGCAAATAGTGTATAGCGGCGATTTTGATCATAATATTCTTCTTGGTCAAATTCAGATAATTCTCTATTATCTCGAAAACAACAAAATTCCCGCCAATGCTCATCGCCTATACAAAATGAACGCATACATTCAATTAGACCTGCATGATAGTAACCTCGCATCAATACGAAATCAAAATACTGTATCAGTACATTACTACCCTGCCGTAAAATATGTAAATTACCATAGTCAATGTCAAGTGTGGTTCGTAGCTCTACAAATGGTTTTACTGTTTCATCATTGGGCAAAAATACTAACTGCAGTGGTGTAGCAAACTCATGGCTTTGTTCATCCACAGTCTGCACAAAATGCGCTTGATAATCTGGGTGTCGATAATGCGCTGCTGATTCTGCAGGCATCGTAAAACTGTCCATTATTGCCCAGTACATTCGCAGTAATGCTGTAATTGATCTTTGCTCTGCTACACTGTTGCGTTCGCGTATCAAACTTTCAGGAACATTTGCACCAGTTAGCTTATCAGATATGAGTTGCCATCTTGTCTGCTGTAGCTGCAGCGCCTGATCGTCAGCAAGCATCGTTGGTGTAAATAAGAAAAGCGGCTGCAAAACACAATGCGTCGCTTGCGCAATTTGATCAACTACGCTTTTAAAATGGGCCGGATATCCAGGGTCACGATAATGTTTCGGACCAGGATCAGCAATGAATGCACTATCTAATTCTGCCAATAACCAAAGCATTGCTTTAATCGAAAAGCTTTTTTCGGTTGCAGCATTTCTTGCCGCTATTTGATCAGCAGAAACACCCAGCCTAGTTAATTCTGCTAAAACCGTTTCCCTCATTGCAAAATGAGCGCGCAATGTCTGATCACGATGCTGCTCACTTAATAAATGATGAAAAGAATGTTTAGTCGCTGAACTAATCCCATCAACGAGCTCTGGCAAAGAATTCGGTTTACGATAATTTTTTTCTGCTCCGGTCATGCATTCATTCAACGCATCAAATAATGTCGTAAATGCTAACTCATGTTGCTCTGTTAGAGCAGAAATTTTACTGGCTTTATATTCTGAAAGTCGTTTACAAAATAAGTAATATTCTTTTAGTGCCGGATCATCAATATACTCTTCTAACTCCCAATTATGATGTTGAAAACTAATTTTAACAATGAGTTTAGCAACACTCATATTTTCATTATTATAGCTGAGTAGCGCAGGTACCTGCTGGGATAATACTTCAATAAGTCTGTTTTTTAATATTATTTTGGCAGCTTGCTTTTTATCACCCTTTGCATCACTTAAATTTCGAGATACTTTTGCTAACGTTGTCTCAAGAAAGTTAATGAATGGTCTCGCCCTTGGATTAACCAAGTCTTGCACAAAGATAGGATCAACTTGACCAACTGCTTGTTCACTACAAACCACTGCAATGG
>CAYSGV010000439.1:0-1822 GCA_964430685.1 uncultured Gammaproteobacteria bacterium | reverse complement strand
CTGGATTGCGCATTGTGGCAATCACTAGCCAACCACCAGCTAGAAATGTTTTTGCCATTTCTAAACCAAAGCCAGAAGAGCAACCAGTGATGAGCACTGTTTTGGGCATAACGGATGTCCTTATATATTAACCTAAATTCGGCATTTGGATCACGCTTTCTAGCACGACCAACTGCTGAATTAAGGATTAAATTCCCTCATCTAATTCTACAACATCGTGCTTGGGATCTTGACGATATTTAATCCATACATACAGCGGCACACTTAAGAAGAATAATAACGCGCCATAGTAAATTAAATCTTCACCTAAACCGATGATGACTGCAAATACAAAAATAAATGCAGCTAATGCCACTATGGTTATGACGGTATGATTTTTTCCTGAGAAACGCAATGGATGTTGCATGAGTAACACTAGTTTCGCGATAGCTGTATAGATATAGGGAATTAAAAAAGCCAACGTGGAACATTTAACTAATATGGTAAATTGCTCAACCAAACTTGCTTCATAATTCATCGCTAAAATGATCGTGGCAAATACACTTGAAAACAATAAACCAATAACAGGTGTGCCATTTTTTGAGATGCGCGTAAATGATTTTAAAAATAAACCATCTTGTGCAACCGCCATCGGCACTTGTCCCTGCAACAGCGTTAACCCCATTGCATTACTAAAACAAGATAAAGCTGCACTAAAAGCAACCAATGGTCCACCAATAGGCCCAAATAATTGATCAGCCACCACAGCAAATGGCGCATTATTTGATTTTAATACACCAGGTGCAATCATTCCCATCACCACTACAGAACATAAAATATAAATAATGGAAGTAAACAAAGTACCAATGACGGTGGCGCGTGGAATGGTAATATGCGGATGTTTAGCATAAGCAGCTGGTACCGTTGCTGATTCTAAACCCGTAAATGCCCAGATTGTTAAACTTGCTGCCGCTGCGGTACTACTTAGATAGCCCCAGTTTGTTGCCGAAGGTATATTAAAATATTCAAAGTGAATATGTGTGCAGCCAACAACAATCAATATCACTAATGGTAATATTTTTAAAATGGTTAATATAAGTTGCGTAATGCCTGCTTGGCGTATGCCGAATAAATTAATGGCAGTTATGATCCAAACGGTACTCGCAGCAATTAAAAATGAATTCAATGGCTCTTTTGCCAACGATGGCCAGAAGACGGTAAGGTATGCTACCATGGCAATAATCACTGCGGCATTCGCTACAACAACTGCAATCCAATAATTATAGGCTACTTGAAAACCAACGAGATCGCCAAAAGCTGCGCGACAATAAGCATAAGGACCACCTTCTTTGGGCATAAAACTGCTTAGATTAGCGAACACAAATGCAAGTAATAATGCACCAACACTGGCTACCAACCAGCCAATGATGCTCAAGCCGCCATATGCAGCTAATGAGGTTGGTAATAAAAAAATACCTGAACCAATCATATTACCAACAACTAAGGCACATAAGGTCCAAAAACCTAATACCCGCGCGGGAGCAGACTGTAAAACTGATTGCATTGGACCGTATTCCTTTAATTTTCTATTTAGAAACTAGACTTTACTTTTAAAGGATTATAACCTTAACGAATTAAGTTTCACAGAGAATCCATTATGGAACCCAATAATCATCAAGAATCGATTCATCGCAACAATGTAGACCCCGATGTTTTAAAACATTTTAATCAAGACGCAGCTTCGTGGTGGGATATAGACGGTCCGTATCGAACGTTGCATCATATTAATCCCATACGCCTATTTTTCATGCAACAATCCATATCTTTAGCACATCAAAATATA
>CAYSGV010000438.1:0-1822 GCA_964430685.1 uncultured Gammaproteobacteria bacterium | reverse complement strand
TAAAGTTAAATAAGCAACCGCTAATATCAGTGGCACCACAATGATAAGCATTTTGATAACTAACCAAATTAAAGCCAATATGGTATCTATCATGAAATATTCTCTTGTTGTTTAACATTCTTATTTTGCAACGAAGCACCTAGAGCAGCAATTTTTAATGGTTTTGTTGCATCAAATTGTTGTGTTAGTTGATAACCTGCCGGTAACCACACTGCACCAACGGGTATACATTCATTGACTAACACGGGTATCTCAATATGCGCTTTATCTTGCTCTACGCTAATATATTGCTGATCAATAATATTCAATTGTGCAGCAGTTTGCGGATGTATTTTGGCAATACAAAAATCATTTGATGCTGCTAGCTGTAAAGGTATTGATCGCCGCACTAAAGAATCCACTGCATAAATAGGCCAATCACATAAACGAACTAACCCAGGTTCTGTAGTGTCACTGCTTACACCTGAATTTTTTTGAAACTTTGGTAAATCAGCAGCATTAAATTTCATCTTTGCCGGTATTTGCGGATCAAGTTCAGCGCGAACTTCATTTATATCTATGTAATCAAAACCGGGTGCATGCAAAAAATTACCCAATACACGAATGACTTTCCAACCTGGACGACTTTCACCTTTGGGTTTTACTGCGGGACTAAAGGCTTGCCAGCGTCCTTCAACATTGACATAGGTTCCTGCTGTTTCGGTGAATGGCGTCACCGGTAATAATACATTTGCATAAGACATTAATCCCTCTCCAGTAAAAGAGGTTAACCCTACAACAAAATCTGCTTGGCTTAATGCGGAAAGTGCCTGTGCTGAATGAATACAATCTAATTCCGGTTCAACTTGATATAAAAAATAACTTTTTAATTGTTTGCTAAACATTTGGGTTGCTGCCAAACCCGTGTGCGCTGCAGCTAAGCCACCCACACCACGATGTGGTAATGCACCAGTTAACCAAGCCCCCGCACTATTGGCGCCTTCTGTCAGTATCCCTAAGTGCGCCGCAGTAATTTGAGCGAGCGCGCGTGCTAATGCCAATAGTTTTGATGAATGCGGATGATGCAATGCCGCTGCGCCCAGTAAAATTGTTTTCTTCGGTATTGCGAACCAATGTGTTGCAAATTCTTCTGCATCCTTAGCAATTGTTACTGTTTTTATTTCTTGCAGCAATTGCTCATCATCTAAAGTAACCATTAATTCTTTATGGCTATTCAGAATTGCTGCAACAACTTGTGTGAGCCATTGCACCCATTGATCAGGAAGGGCTATTTTTTGTCCGCTCACCATAAAACTAAATTCATAATCCATAGCATTCAGCACAAATATTTGTGCATTTTGATTTGCAGCTTTACGAATGCGATTGGCCAACAATGGTTGTTCTTTTTGAACAGAACTACCTAGCAAGAAAATCCCTGCTTGGTTTTCTAAATCTTCTATAGAGAGATCCATGCCAGGAAACAAAGGCATTGTCTCTTGCGCACTAAAATCTAATTCGCGTAAGCGATGATCAATATTGTGACAAGATAAAGTACGCCATAATTTTTGCCACAAATAACATTCTTCCACGGTAGCCGAAGGTGAAATAAATGCGCCAATTTGGTTACTACCTTGTTGCGCTAATATATGTTCAATCCCTTGCGAAATATATTGAAAGGCATCTGTCCAACTGGCATCAACCCATTTATGATTATGTTTTATTTTGGGTACCAATAAACGATCTGGAGAATTCACTGCTACATAACTAAAACGATCGCGATCAGAAAGCCATGTTTCGTTGATAGCTTCATTTTCTTTAGGAACCACACGCATGACTTGCTGAC
>CAYSGV010000437.1:0-1832 GCA_964430685.1 uncultured Gammaproteobacteria bacterium | reverse complement strand
CGCATGGTGACGTGGCGGTTTATGATGCAATCGTCCGTTTAGCGCAACCTTTTTCTATGCGCTATACCTTAGTGGATGGCCAAGGTAACTTTGGTTCAATCGATGGTGACTCACCTGCAGCTATGCGTTATACCGAAGTGCGTATGCAACGCTTGGCCCATTATCTTTTGGCCGACTTGGATAAAGAAACTGTAGATTTTGCCCCGAATTACGATGGCAGTGAACTGGCGCCGGTAGTGCTTCCTACACGTATTCCCAATTTATTAATCAATGGTTCAGCGGGTATTGCGGTGGGTATGGCCACCAATATTCCGCCACATAATTTAACTGAAGTAGTGAATGGCTGTTTAGCACTCATTGAAGATCCCAACATTGGCATAGAAGATTTAATTCGCATCATTCCAGGCCCAGATTTTCCAACCAAAGGCATCATTAATGGCCGTGAAGGCATATGGGAAGCCTATAAAACGGGGCGTGGACGCATTTTGGTGCGTGCGGCAACCGATATTGAAACGGATGAAGACAGTGGCAAGCAAGCCATAATCGTGACTGAATTACCCTACCAAGTGAACAAAGCAAAATTAGTCGAAAAAATTGCTGAACTTATGAAAGAGCATCGTTTGGATGGGATTAGCACCGTGCGCGATGAATCGGATAAAGATGGTATGCGTGTGGTCATTGAATTACGTCGTGGTGAGCAAGCAGACATCATGCTCAATAATTTATTTGCGCTGACCACCATGCAATCTGTATTTGGTATTAACATGGTTGCCTTAGTCGATGGCCGACCACGAATTTTAAATTTAAAACAATTCCTCGAAGCCTTTTTGCAACATCGTCGTGAAGTCGTAACCAGGCGATCGATGTTTGAATTGCGTAAAGCACGTGAACGCGCACATATCTTAGAAGGTTTAAGTGTCGCTTTATCAAATATTGATGATATTGTCGCTTTGATTAAAGGTTCTCCATCACCGGTGGAAGCGAAAAAGCGTTTGATGGAAAAAGACTGGGATGCCAGTTTAGTGAAACAGCTGTTGGGTAATGCGGGAACCAATTTAATTACCTCAGATGATTTACCTTCAGACGTAGGTTTACAAGGTGATCGTTATCGTTTATCTGCAGCACAAGCCGATGCCATTTTAGAATTACGTTTACAACGTTTAACGGCATTAGAACAAGATAAAATTCATGATGAATATAAAAATCTGCTCATCATAATTCGTGATTTATTAGAAATTTTATCAAATCCAATTCGTTTAATGGAAGTGATTCGCGATGAATTAATCGAAGTGCGTGATCTATTTGGTGACAAACGCGTAACGCGCATTGAAGAAACACAAAGTGATTTGCAAATTGAAGATTTAATCACTGATGAGCCAATGGTGTTAACACTATCACATGAAGGATATGTGAAAGCACAACCGATTACCATGTATCAAGCACAACGTCGTGGCGGTAAAGGTAAAGCAGCAACGCAAATGAAAGAAGAAGATTTTATTGAACAGTTGCTCGTTGCTAATAAACTTGATTATATTCTTTGTTTCTCCAGCTTAGGTAAAGTGTATTGGTTAAAAGGCTACCAATTCCCTGAAGCATCGCGTATTTCCAAGGGCAAACCTATTGTTAATTTATTACCTCTAGTTGAAAATGAACGTATTCAAGCGTTATTACCGGTGCGTGAATTTAGCGAAGAGCGACAAGTGTTCATGGTTACTGAAAATGGTACCGTGAAGAAAACCAGTTTAGTCGAATTTTCACGACCACGTGCGAATGGAATTATAGCAATTGATCTAGATGAACAAGACAAATTAGTGAGTGTTAATATTACAGAT
>CAYSGV010000436.1:0-1842 GCA_964430685.1 uncultured Gammaproteobacteria bacterium | reverse complement strand
CTTTATATAATTCTTGATTGTCGATCATATGTGCAACAGTCATTTCCAGCAATTCTTGCCAACTATACTCTATACCATTCGCTTGCAATTGATCTGCAACTGCGCGAAAAAGACAACGACCGTCACCGGTTACATTTTTACAATCAAACCCCCACTGTTGTGCTTGCTCGGTTAGCTGTTCTTTATTAGTCGATCCAACGCCTAATGATAGCCAAATGGCTTGCTCAATTTGGTTTTCTTCATAGCGTAATAGTGCATCTGAAAATTGAATTTTCAATTGCTCAGCATCCAATGGTGGTTTTGATCTATGAGGAATTTCGTCCATATATTCAGGGAATAAATCTGCATATGCGCTTTGTTTGCTTTGTAGTGCTTTGGCCTTAGCATTATCGATTAGTGCTTGCATTGGTTCATCTAACGCTTTTACAATTATTGTTAATTGATGTAATGCTGCAGACCGTTGTTCAGGTGTTGTTGCTGCATGAAAATTTTTCTCAGCAGCTGTGTAAGCTTCTTGCAATGCTATAGATTTTTTCTGCAATAAAATTAATTCTTCTAGAGGTAAATTTAATCTTGGGAATGAAACGATGTTATCTTCAATGTCGCGTTCACTATCGAATTCTTCGGAGTCACTATTAACCTCGCCATCAGAAAATTCAGCGTCGAGTTCATTTTCTTCATCTATTATAATCGGCTGACTCACTTCAGATTTGGCTTCAGTAACTGAACCAGATTGCTGTGCTTTTAGAAGATCAGCTTCTTCTTCCATATCGACTAGGCTGGGGTTACTAACTGTTGTTTTTTTATCAGGTGAATCTAGCTCCATTTTTTCGTCTTCTGATTCAGAATCAAATTCACTTACATGTTTACCCTGTGCAAGACGTAAATAGTTGTGTAATTTTACTTGGAATCCTAAGTATCTGTTTGTAACATCTTGATGCATTTCTTGAACTAAAACGTCCTCTGTTTGATCATGCATTCCAATATCTAGGCTAGGATATCGATTGTTTAATTGGTCATATACATGTTCATAAAGTTTATCCGCATTTATTTGTCCGTCCACTATTAAACCTTTCCATTTTTCTGCAAATTCAGGTCGAGTTGCATATCCATTTTTTGAATAATCCGCTGCAATATTCTGACAGAATGCTTTCATCACAGCTTGTTGATGTTGTGATTGCAGGTTAGGGCAAAGAACAAAGATTAATGCTAAATGATCCGATGCAAGTTGATACAATCGCTCAGGTGATTCCGCATGAAATCGTGATTTGTATTCCATTTTATCAGTTGGGTCTTTAAAGCCTGTGAGCGATCCTGGAGGAAATGGTCTATAATCGAAGACGTTAAAAATATGATTATTTACTTCATCTAATTGTGGTTTCGTTAACAGAAATTGACCCGCAGGTGATTTTTGGCCTGTATTCATCAGCTGTGCAGATGTAATTGTTGACTTTTCATCTACAGAAAAGCCAAAATTCGCCAGTCGACCTTCATTCAACGCTAAAACATTGATGGCATCAGTAACCGCTTGACCTTCATTATCTTTTTGTTTGGCAGGTGTAACTTTTTTTGATCCACTAGACTGTGAGGTATCACTATCAGTCCTATAGCCAGAATCTGATTCTGAATCTTTTACACTTGTTGATTTGATTCTGAATGTTTTTGCTGTAGGATTTACAAAACCACTTCTTTTATCTGTATCGCGCATTTTAGCTAAGTGTCCTTGTGCCATATTATAAAATTGAGCACCCAGCATTGATACTTCAGCCCAACGATGTTCACGAAATGTTTGTGTAAGGCCAGGATATTCTGTGGTTTCTGGTACTTGCATACTTCCGCCAT
>CAYSGV010000435.1:0-1856 GCA_964430685.1 uncultured Gammaproteobacteria bacterium | reverse complement strand
TCAACGAATTGACGCAATGCCTCAGATGTGCTCTTACGGTTAGCACCAGCAGCAATTAATAAAAGTGGACGCTTTGCTTTCATGATCATCAAAGCAGCAAGATCGATGATCTCGCTACTGGCAATCGGCCGTATCGGCGTAGTAATTTCAATTAAACGATGATCACTTTCTTCAGCGGCAATATCTTCAGGAAATTCCAAATGTACCGCCCCTGGCCGTTCTTCCTCAGCAACACGTATCGCTTCACGAACCAAAAAAGGAATACTGTTGCCATGAATAATTTGTTTAGTCATTTTTGTAATTGGACGCATCATGCCAATCGCATCAATAATTTGAAAGTGGCCCTGTTTACTTTTTTTAATGGGCTTTTGACCGGTAATCATCAGCATCGGCATCGCCCCCAATTGTGCAAATGCTGCTGCTGTGACTAAATTGGTTGCGCCGGGTCCAAGCGTGGATAAACAAACTCCTGTTTTTCCAGTTAGACGACCATACGTTGCCGCCATGAAACCTGCAGCTTGTTCGTGACGAGTGAGAATAAATTTGATGCTGGACGTGCGTAATGCTTCAAGTAAATCTAAATTTTCTTCACCGGGGACACCAAAGATATATTGCACACCTTCGTTTTCTAATGCTTTGACAAACAATTCCGCTGCTTTCATATCAAACTCCAATTTAGATACTTTTTAAAGGGCGTTGTTGTGTAATCTTTACTTCCAAGAATTGTTGCGACGATTGCGCACATGATCGCTCCTTACGGTGCCGGTTCTGGCCAACACCCCACATACGCTGCAGCTCATTTCTAACCCGCAGACACGAGCTAACGCACCTTAGTCCGCGCTACGAAGAGCTCATTACCACTGTATTTACTCTTCAGCCCAAATTTCATTGGAACATAAACATATCCTTTCCTCAATCCCTTTTGGTATACTTTTCGCCTTCCCTGGTATGGTAATTTTGGAAATAAAAATGCAAATCGGCACAGTGTTTCGCATTATTGGTTTGTTGCTAACCATCTTTAGTTTTAGCATGCTCACCCCTATACCCGTGGCATGGTGGTATGGTGATGGTGGTGAAAATGCTTTTTTAATTGCATTTGCCTTAACCTTGGTCAATGGTTTATTTTTGTGGCTACCGTTTCGTCAATATCATCGCGATTTAACAACACGTGATGGCTTTTTGATTGTGGTTTTGTTTTGGGGTGTACTTTCATTTTATGCTGCACTGCCCTTTGTCGTCGCCACCTTCCCACACATCCATTTAACTGATGCTATTTTTGAATCCGTTTCGGGTTTAACCACCACCGGCGCCAGCGTTTTAAGCCATCTGGATGATTTACCACATGGACTACGCTATTACCGACAACAATTACAGTTTTTAGGTGGCATGGGTATTGTAGTTCTTGCATTAGCTATATTGCCAATGTTAGGTGTGGGTGGCATGCAACTTTATCGCGCCGAGACACCTGGCCCATTAAAAGATACCAAATTAACACCACGCATTACTGCAACAGCTAAAGCGTTGTGGATCATTTATGTCGGGTTAAATATTGCTTGTGCCATTGGTTATTGGTTATCTGGTATGACGTGGTTTGATGCGATTGGTGAAAGTTTTGCTACCGTGTCCACAGGCGGATTTGCCATGCATGATGCCAGCTTTGGTTATTATAAAAGTTCATGGGTCTCTGTTACCGGCATTATTTTTATGTTGCTGGGCGGCACCAATTTTGGTTTACATTTTTTAGCTTGGCAAAAAAAGAATATAAAAATATATTGGCAAGATCCTGAATTTCGTGGTTATATTTTCATCACACTGGGAATTTCTTTTATATGCTTTTTAGGTCTTTGGTTTTTTCG
>CAYSGV010000434.1:0-1867 GCA_964430685.1 uncultured Gammaproteobacteria bacterium | reverse complement strand
GCTAATAAAGCTGGAATAAATAAAATAGCAAAACATTGCTGATAGCTACCTTTGAAATAGAGAATAAACGCTAGAATAAGCGGTCCAATCATTGCGCCAGTTTGGTCGAAAGCTTCATGTAAACCAAATCCCCAGCCCATACCCATTTTTTCACTGACGTGAGACAACATCGCATCACGTGCTGGTGTACGAATGGCTCTACCCATCCGCTCAACAATCATTAATACAGCTGCTATCTGCCAATGACCAGCCAGCGCTAACAGTGGCACTGCCAGCAAATTTAATAGATAACCAATGATGATTATTAACCAATACTGAGCCGTTTTATCAATCAGGTAACCAGAGATTAATCTTAGGGCATAACCAATTAGTTCACCAAAACCAGCGACAAATCCTACTACAGTTGCACTTGCACCTAAAAGTGCTAAATAAGGTCCCGTAATGCTGCGCGCCCCTTCATAAGTCATATCAGCAAATAAGCTAATGATGCCAACTAAGATAACAAATTTAATGGCAAACTTTTTTGAAATATCTGTCGTTGCATTGAAGTCAAATTTTGTTGGTCTCATCATTTGTTAACGCATGATTGTGATTGGACAAGGTGCATAGATCATGACTTGTTTGGCAACCGAGCCTACTAACCATCGATGAAAAATCGTTTTGCCACGATGGCCCATAACAATATGATCAATCCTTTGTTCTTCTGCATAATAAACAATTTGTTCTGCTGGGTGACCAACAGAAATTTTAAATAATGGAGTAATATTTTGTATTTGCGCTCTGGTCATTAAAACTTTAAATATTTTTTCGAAGCGTTCCTGTGCGTTTTCTAAAATAGCCTCGGTCTCAACGTCCTCTGCTAATTCTGGCGGTCGCGCAACGGCAAGGACTGAAAGTTTTGCTTGATATTTAACTGCTAAATCCAGTGCAAAATTAAATGCTTTTTCAGCTGGCTCCGAGCCATCGTAGGCTACCAAAATATGTTGAATCATAAAAACTCCTTTATTTAATTTCAGTCATTTGTTGGCCATCGATACGCTTTCGCGCTCCCTGAAATGCAATATCTTTATGTTTAGGAATATGATGGTGCGGAAGGTAAAATAGATTGGCAATGACCGTTGGAATAATGGCACTGCCAATGACCACCACAATGAGACATGAATATTGATTATTATTAATAATACCATGTGATAAACCAAATAACGCCGAGATGCTGCCAAAGGTTAATCCCGTCGACATGAGCAATGTTGTGTATAGCCCTTCTTTTTGTGGTGCACCAAAAATGCGCGTGATGGGATAAACCCCGATTAGCTTTGTTAAAATTTTACCCAAAAATAAAACAATGATTGCTAAAGGCGCTGTGATTAATGCGGGTAATGAAACAAATGAACCCGCACGAATAAAATAAAATGGTGTTAAAAGACCAAACGTCAGGGTGCGTAATCGCCTGATGAGTACGTGATCTTTTCCAGCGGAACCAGCCACAGCCATACCAATTAGATAAGCAGGCAATACCGCTTCACTTCCTGCCCAGATGGCTAAAGCACCCAAACTAAATAAGCTTAATAAAAGAAATTTAGCCTCAAATTCAGAAGGGCGGTTACCGAACCATTTAAAAATACGCGGTATTAACCATGGCAAAACAATACAAAATACAATGCTAACACCAAAGAAAATAAGCGTTTTAATGCTAAAAGGTGAGAACATTAGACCCAGAGCAAGCACAGTTCCCAGATCGGTTACAAAGCATGCTGCTAAAACAGTTTTGCCGTAATCCGTAACATTCAGCCCAAACTCGAGCATCACGGCATAAACCACAGCAACAGAAGTCGTCGATAATGCAATTCCAGCTAACCAGCTAGCAGTA
>CAYSGV010000433.1:0-1871 GCA_964430685.1 uncultured Gammaproteobacteria bacterium | reverse complement strand
GGCACTGATCGTTTTGCTGGATTGCCACACACCCACTGCATCGTATGCGCTTTCGTCTCGAGAAGGGAATGGATAAAGCCCGTCTGTTTGCCGAATGGTCACGAGATCTTCAAGACGACCGGTGAGCATTTTATGAATATAGGCTTGGTGGCCGACGTCCCAAACAATGCGATCAGCTGGCGTATCAAATAAATAATGTAGCGCAACGGTTAATTCAACAACACCTAAACTAGCGCCAAAATGTCCACCCACTTTGTTTAGTGTTTCAATAAAATATGCACGTAACTGCGCGCACAACGCTGGCAGTTCTTCTTCAGAAAGCTTGCGCAGTTCTTGTGGGCAGTTGATTTGACTGAGCAGTGGATATAGTTTTGCATCAACCATTGCTGTTCCATTTGAGTTAGGGTTGTGCGCCAATCATCCCGTTTTTATGAGCATTAGGCAAGGGGCTCTTTATGTATGTCATGCTATTACGGGTCAACGATTGTTGAGGAAATGGCTTAATTCTCGTAAGAAACTCATTTCCGTGCCGAAGTGATTGAGTGCAGAAATGGTTTGATCTTGGAGTTGATTCAGCATATCCCGCGCATGGTCAATACCAAAACATTCAACGTAATTAGTCGAAGGCTGGTCTTTCATTTGGTTTTTATCGCTTTCCCAATCTAAGATGTCATCTTTAATTTGAAAGGCGAGACCAACATTTTGCGCATAAGTCGTTAATTGATTAAAAGTTTGTGCACAATAAGTTGGTGCTGCTAGTGCACCCAATTGAACGGCTGCGGTTATGAGTGCTGCGGTTTTGCGTTGGTGGATGATTGCAAGTTCAGCAGGGTTAGTGATTGGCCAGTCGGGATCAAATTCTAATGCTTGTCCACCAATGAGTCCTTCTGAACCATTCGCAATGGTTAAATACTGCAGCATGTCTAACTGTTGTTTGGGTTTTAGTGCATGGATATCTTGGCAGAGTAAGTTAAATGCAAGTGTGTACAATGCATTGCCAGCCAGCAATGCAGTTGCTTCATCGAATGCTTTATGACAGCTGGGTTTGCCACGACGCCAATCATCATTATCCATTGCGGGCAAATCATCATGGACGAGTGAATAACAATGGACGAACTCGACAGCACAAGCAATTGGGTGCAACGTTAACAATTGGCCACCTAATGCAAGGCCGGTAGCGTAAACTAAAATCGGCCGCAGTCGTTTACCACCATTAAAAACTGCATAATGCATAGCGCGATGCAGTCGTTGTGGCAATTGTGTCGCTGTGGGTAAATACGTTTGCAATTGTGCTTCGACAGTTTGTTGATAATTTTTAAATGTGGCTAAAAATTCTGCCGTGCACGTATCTTGTATTATCATTCTGCAGAATCATTACTGTTGGTTGGGTCTTCTTGTTGCGCAAAATCTTCCAATGGTGCGGTTGCATCCGCTTGGGTCAATATTTTTACCTTTTGTTCTGCAGCACGCAAAGCTTGTTGACATACCTTAGTTAATTTTACGCCTTGTTCGAAAAAGCCAAGTGCTTGCTCGAGTGAAAGTGTATCGCCGTGTTCTAGTTTTTCGACAATTTGGGTCAGATCACTAAGTGCTGATTCAAAATTGAGGGATTGGGTGTTTGTTTTTGCCATGGGCTGTCCTTTAAGTTAGTTTGCCCGATTATAAATGCACGCCACCCAAAACACTACGGTTAAAGTTGTTGTGCCTAAATTTATCGTAGCAATAGCAGTTTAATAATAACTTTATAAATATTCTTGACAAATGGGAGTGAATCGTTAAGATCACTTCCTCGCGCCATACGCGCGTTTTATTTATGTGTTCTTTAAAAATTTAGAATCCTGCAATCAATTTGAGTGAACTCTTGCGATGAG
>CAYSGV010000432.1:658-1895 GCA_964430685.1 uncultured Gammaproteobacteria bacterium | reverse complement strand
CTGTACAATAATGCTGTTAATTTGTACACGTTTTTGATCTGCTATTTGTTCACGTAATGGAAGAAATTGCACCGATTGATCATTATACGAAGCGAGTGCTACAGCATAATTACGAATCACTAAATCAGTAAATTCTTTAACAAATTGACGCTGTTGTTCTGCCGAAGCTGACTCCCAAACTTGTCGGCCTAAAACTGAACGAGACATACCTAATGAATCTACATGTGGTAATAGCTCACGAGTAATAATATGGTAAACAATTTGTGGGTTATGCTTGAGATTAGCTTTATTTTGTTGCAATTCCGTAAGCATCTGGTTTGATGTGTTTTGCATCATTGTCATCGGATCACTGACTGCTTGCACTGGTAATGCAAAGAGTAAAATGATACAGCTTAAAATAAAATTTTTACAAAAATGTGCTCTTCTCATTTTCTTGCTCCTTTAATTACTGTTTTGCCAATTTGAACATAAATTGACCTATTAATTCCTCTAAAATAATTGCCGAATGGGTTGATGCGATTTGGCCATCATTGCCCAAATAATTCGTTTCATAACCAGGCGCTAATTGCACATAATTTGCACCGAGTAAGCCCGAGGTTAAGATGCTTGCCGAGGTATCCGCAGGGATACGCACACTATTGCGCATAATTGCTAAAGTAACTTTAGCGCGATATGAAGTTGGATCAAGCTTTATTTCAGTAACTTGCCCTATCCGCACGCCGGCTATTTTCACGGGTGCACGTATTTTAAGCCCACCCACATTATCAAATGTAGCGGTGATGTTATAGCTTTCACCAATGGATTGCTCCGATAAACCACTAACTCTAAAGCTAAGCATAAGCAATGATAATGCTGCTAATATAATTAAAAAACCCACCCAAAGATTAATGGCTCGTTCCCGCACTTTACCAGCCTCCCACCATAATTGATGTTAATACAAAATCTAAACCTAAAACGACCAATGATATATAAACCACTGTTTTGGTCGTGGCAGCTGCCATACCCGCAGCATTAGGTTCACTGTCATATCCTTGATAGACTGCGATCCAAGCCGCAATAAAACCAAAGACCAGAGTTTTATAAATACCACTGAGAATATCAATATGAAAATTTACATTGGCACGCATATTACTCCAAAATGAACCCGCATCAATACCGAGCCAATGCACCCCTACCATGTAACCCCCAAATATTGCCACCGCACTAAAAATGAGTGCGAGAATGGGTAAGGAAATAA
>CAYSGV010000432.1:0-648 GCA_964430685.1 uncultured Gammaproteobacteria bacterium | reverse complement strand
TAAAACCTGCCCAAAATCTTGGCCAAATGATTCGCCATAGTGGATCGACCCCCATCATTTCCATGCTTGATAATTGCTCGGTGGTTTTCATTAAGGCAATTTCTGCAGTTAAAGCAGAACAGGCGCGGCCAGCAAAAAGCAATGCAGTAACGACGGGACCTAACTCACGTACTACACTAAGTGCTAACAATTGACCGAGTTCTTCTTCAGCACCAAATTTTTCTAAGGTATTAAAGCCCTGCAAGCCAACGACCATGCCGATAAATAAGCCAGAAACGATAATAATTGATAATGACAGTACACCTTCCACATAAATTTGTTCTGCTAATAATCGCCATAATTGCCGAAGATTGGGAAGCCGCATTAGCATGCGCAATAAAAAGAACCCCGAACGACCAATGCGCTCAGTGATTTGAATGGCACTGCGGCCCAATTTTTCAACTTGTTCGAATATCATCATCTTTTATCATCGCTATCAAATAATTCAGATTCATAGTCAGCTGCTGGATAATGAAAAGGTACCGCACCATCTGGTAAACCTTGTAAAAACTGTTGTACATCTGAATTTGGATTTTGCATGATTTCAGCTGGTTTACCTTGGCCTATCACCTTTCCGCCTGATATCACATAAACATAATCAGCAATGTG
>CAYSGV010000431.1:0-1932 GCA_964430685.1 uncultured Gammaproteobacteria bacterium | reverse complement strand
CATTGGCATAGCCCACGCGCGCTGCTGCAATAGGGCCATTAAAGGGTAAACCTGAAAGTGCCAATGCAGCGGAACAAGCGATCATCGCAGGTACATCCGCATTGATTTCCGGATCTAAAGACAACACGGTGGCAACAATTTGCACATCATGGTTAAAACCATCGGCAAAAAGTGGCCGTATTGGACGGTCAATCAGTCTGGATATTAATATTTCATTTTCTGCGGGTCGGCCTTCTCGTT
Source organism: uncultured Gammaproteobacteria bacterium (assembly GCA_964430685.1). GTDB lineage: Bacteria > Pseudomonadota > Gammaproteobacteria > CAYSGV01 > CAYSGV01 > CAYSGV01. The sequence continues at coordinate 1,692 of CAYSGV010000431.1, read as the reverse complement.
TGAAGTAACCGCCCGGAATACGACCCGCCGCATAACTACGTTCACGATAGTCAACGGTTAAGGGTAAATTATCGAAAGACTCATTTGGTTTTTTTCCTGAAACAACTGTGGCCATGACTACCGTATCTTCCATACGGATAATAGTGGCGCTGGTGGCTTGCTTGGCAATTTTGCCTGTTTCTATTGTAACCTGATGATTTCCATATTGAAAAGATTCTTTAATTGATGCCACGCTTTTATACTCTCTTAACCGCGAAGATTTAATTCATTGATCAGTTTACGATACAATCCCACATTCACTCGAGCCACATAACTCAGTAACTTACGACGACGACTCACCATCTGCATTAAACCACGTTGTGAATGTAGATCTTTGCGATACTGCTGCAAATGAGCGGTCAGTTGCTTGATACGGGCCGTTAACAAAGCGACTTGTACCGCTTCCGAGCCAACATCTTTATCGGATGCTTGAAATTGTTTGATAACCGATTGTTTTTCAGTGGCGGATAATCCCATACTGGTCCTCATAATTATATATACACTTACACATAAAATAGCTAAAAGCGTCCATTTTAACGTTACAACCACAGCGAAACAACTCTTATTTTGTGTTTTATGTGGCTAAACCACACATTGAACCAAGCAATTATTACCCTGGCAGTCGCCGATTCCTAAAAACTGTTCGTCGCGATATAAAGCCACCATGCCATTCGGTTGTGCTGTTGCAAGTGAAAGGACTAAACCGGTATGGAATGGTTGCTTAGGGTCAGAATGAATCGCAACTTTTGGTAAAGATGCAAATGCTTGCTCGAGGGTTAGTACTCCCGGTAGCTGCAAAAGCGCATTTTGTACATTGGCCTGCGACAATTGTTCAATATCCACCATTTGTTTTGCGTCAAATTGGCCAACGGCTACGCGTCGCAATTGAACGACGTGCGCACCACAACCCAATTTTTCGCCAATATCTTCAACCAATTGTCGGATATAAGTTCCTTTACTACATGTCACGGATAAGGTGAAACCAAACTGGGTAAAATCGACTAATTCAAGCGTTCGAATGATTACTGATCGCGCAGCACGTTCAATGGTTACACCTTGACGCGCCAAATGATAGAGCGGTTTACCCTTTACTTTAAGCGCTGAATACATAGGTGGGATTTGCTGTTGCTCACCTTGAAAAGTTTGTAATAGAGCTAACCATTGATTTTCAGTTAATTCTGGCACGCTACAATGGCTCAGCACTTCTCCATCCGCATCACCAGTCGTTGTTTTGATACCTAATCGAGCAGCAACCACATATGATTTATCGGCATTCAATAAATATTGACTAAATTTGGTGGCTCGATTCAAACAGATTGGCAACAACCCTGATGCTAATGGATCCAAGCTACCACCATGACCTGCTTTTTTTGCACCCAATAAGCGTTTTACTTTTTGTAAACATTGATTGGAAGACATACCGACGGGCTTATCTATAAGGATTAAAAATGGCTGCTGAAAAAAAGGTTGCAGAGTTACATTAGTCATCTAACTTGCGATCTTGTTCTTTAATTAATTTTAAAATGTGATCACCGTGTGCAATTGATTTATCTTCTAAGAAGTGTAATGACGGCGTAACACGTAATTTTAATACTTCATCCAAACAGCAGCGCATAAAACCCACAGCATGAGTAAACGCTGCCACCAAACTCA
>CAYSGV010000430.1:0-1936 GCA_964430685.1 uncultured Gammaproteobacteria bacterium | reverse complement strand
GATATAAATAAAACAATTTATCAAGATGTAGCTTATGTTGCTGGTTCGACCACGTTGCAAACAACACCTTTTGATGTTTATACGAACAGACAAGGTGTTTGTCAGGATTTTGCAAATTTGATGATTTGTTTAGCAAGATTATTAAATATTCCAGCGCGTTATCGTGTGGGTTATCTAGATACGCGCACGGATTATACCAATACGATTCAATCTGAGGCTTCACATGCTTGGGTAGAACTTTATTTACCTTATGTCGGTTGGTGTGGATTTGATCCAACCAATGCGTGCTTGGTTTCGCGCGATCATATACGCGTTGCCTGTGGGCGCAATTATCGCGATGCTACGCCCACATCAGGTACTATTTATAAAGGTGGTGGCAAAGAGAAATTGATAGTCAATGTGCGCGTCGAGCGTAACTAGTTACTTCATATCTAGAGGCTATCTAATAAATATTTTTAGATGGGTCAATAGATCTTTGTTCAGTTGCCTTAACTTTTCTTTCCATGTCTTTTACTTTAGCCATGACGGCTCTTTTGAACGGATTATTACTTGTGCTTCTGCGCGCATGCTCGGCTTGCTGACTCATATCGACGGTAGTACGTTGTTTTTTTAATTTTCTTTCATGCAATTGTTCATCCGATTCGCTTAGCGTTGGTAACGATGGCGTTCTAGCTATAGTACGGGTAAGCGCTGAATCAAGCTGAGCAGTCTCATGCGAGCGTTTTTGGATTTTCTTTGGGTCGCTGTTATTTTCTACTAATCGCGACGGTGATCGATGTATCGTATTATGTGCACCAATTGTTTCTGTATGGCTTAATTCACTCGTTGTGCGCTGCTTTTTTTGCTTAGATTTATGTTCTTCTCGATCAGATTTAGTTTCAGAAAGTTGGGTAGTTGAGCCAGCTAATGTGTCAGTACTTTCTTGCTCAGATGTTTTTCCATCATTTGCACCCTGTTTATTGTCTTCATGTTTACGTTTTTTGCTGGCATCACCACTCGTGCCTAAAGTTGGTGATCCAGAAGGAGATGAATCCTTTTTTGATCCATCAGAACCTGGGCCATCTTGGTCATCTCGATCTTTTCGCTGAAAATCATTTTTACTTTTTTCAGTTTCATGTTCATCCGTTTGGCTAGTTTTCTTAGCTTTTTGTTTTTGGTCTGTAGATTCAGACGTTGTTTGTTCAAACTTCTCAGTATCAAGATCAGCTTCCAGCACTAATGTTTCTATTCTAGCTTTTCTTTCCACTAAACCTTCCCCAAGCTGAAAATGTAAAGATTGATAGTGCACACCCACTTCATAACCTAAACACAGTGTTTGCGTAGCGCCTTCTCTTCTCATAACATTGGGTTTTGCTCCATCACTTCGAACAATTACGATATTGGTATTTAATACACGTGAAAGAGCGGTGATTACATTATTTTCTGCCCATTCCTGTCCACTCAAAAGCTGAGCCATAAATTCATTGAAATCTTTATCTAAAAAACCTTCATATAGTTCTTGATTAGTTATCATATGCTCAACAGTCATTTCTAGCAGTTGTTCCCATTTATAGTTCTTCCCCTGTGCTGCTAGTTGATCAGCTATTGCATGAAAGAGACAACGACCATCTCCTTTAACATCAAGGCAATTAAATCCCCATTGCATAGCTTGTTCGCCAAGCTGTTCCTTCTTTGATGGTCCACTTAACAATGAAAGCATTATTGCTTGTTGTAATTGTTTGTCTTCATATAGATATAGTGCCTCACTAAACTTTTTCTTTATTTCGTAATAGTCGAATGAAGAGTTGGGCCTTCGCCATTTTTTTTGTATTGCAGATGAAAAACCACTTTTATATTTTGGAAATGCAATAGCCTTTGCATTGTTTACAGCGGACTCCATGGATTTATCTATTGATTCTACAATAATAGCTAATTGGCAAAGTGCAGCACTTTGGGC
>CAYSGV010000429.1:0-1938 GCA_964430685.1 uncultured Gammaproteobacteria bacterium | reverse complement strand
TTGCTTTAGTGGAGCGATGCAATAAATAAACAATAATTGTCATTACCCACAGCAGCAGGGCACCAACAGCATTATGACTAACTGCAATTGCGAGCGGTAACAACCAGACAACATTTAGTATGCCTAAACTAATTTGTACCAAAAGTAGTAACAATAAAATGACTGAACATATACGTAAAATAATATTTTTACATCGCCACAAAAGAATGCTCAATGACCCAAGCACTAAGAATGTAACCAACGCACCCAAGCGGTGAAAAAATTGTATCGTCACGCGGGCGGTAAAATCAAGTAAGCCACCTTGAAAATTTGCACCGACTGGTGTTAAAAAATTAAATGCTTGCTTGAATTCAAATTTAGGAATCAGTTCACCGTTGCAAGAAGGAAAATCGGGACAAACCAATGCTGCATAATTTGCACTGGTCCAACCACCTAATGCAATTTGTATATAAACAATGAGTAAAGCAAATACAGCAAATGAAAATAATCTCGGATTAATTTCAGGTAAATATTTTTTTAATTGATTCTGGTCCAACCAGTATAAATAACCCCAAACAAGCAGTGCTAAGATCGTCATGCCACCCATTAAATGTCCCATAACCACCAGCGGCAACAACAACCAGGTGACTGTCCACATACCTAACGCTGCCTGAAAAATAACTAAGGCAATTAAACCCACCGGCACCAACCAAGAAATCTTTAGTTCTCGACGTTTCAATAATAAAATAGCGCTGATGGCAAAAATAAATAGGCCTAACGTGCCAGCAAAATATCGATGAATCATTTCCGGCCAAGCTTTTTGTGCCTCAACAGGAAGTGTTGGATATAATTCTTGTGCCGAATGAATTTCTGCTGGTGTTGTTGGTACACTGAGCTGGCCGTAACAACCAGGCCAATCGGGACAACCTAAACCTGCATCACGCAAACGCGTGTAAGCACCTAAAATAACAACAACCAATGCTAATAATGCAGTTGCCGCTGTTACATAAAATAATATTCGTTTTAATTTATCAGCAGGTAATATTGTCATGTTTCTCTATCCTATGTGTGAATACTTTAATAGTCTCCGTAAATCTACTAAAACACCTTTTGCTGCAAAATTTTGCGTATTATACAGTATAACATTTCCCAATGGATCAGCGATTAATAACGCATTGGTATTGGATTTGAGCAGATCTTTTTGCGCAGCAAAAAATTGTTGCAATTGTTGCTTATTCATTTGATGAATTTCTATATTAGGATAACTTCGTTGCAAATCGGTTATGAGTTGATTTGATGCGATGCTCTGCTCAACAACAATAATTCGCATAACTCTGCTTGCATCTTTGCCAAGTGAGATATGCATTTGACGCAACGAATATAAATCTTTTTTACAAATTTGCTTACATGGAGATTCAATAAAATAAATTAATAACCAATGGTGAAACTGTGCTTGATTTTTGTTTGTAATGAATGGCAATGCATTCGTGTGCAAAGGTGGTTGAATGAGCTGACCATGATTTGTTCTTCTAACGCCAGATAATGATCCACTGTAGTATAAAAAAATAGCCATGAATAAAGGAATAAAAAATAATCCTAACAATATCCACAAAGTGTACTTGCGCTCAAAATAATTTATTTTAATAGGTATCTGTTTCATTTCTTTGTTTTTCGTAAATTCACAAAAATATAAATAATAAATAAGGATGCCGCAAAGGAAAACCACTGCAGGGCATAACCTCTGTTCATATTACTTTTATTTGTAGGTAATTCCAAATGATACTGATAGCCTGAGGGTTGTTTCGCATCCAATAACAAGACATAGGGGTGGAGTTGCATGCCACTGATACGCTGTAGTTCGCTGATATCAATTGAATTCAAGCGTTTGAGGTTCGTAGGGTTCACCTGGTTTCGCCCGCCAAGTTCTAACCCCTGTTTAAAAGGTTTAATCAGTAAACC
>CAYSGV010000428.1:0-1942 GCA_964430685.1 uncultured Gammaproteobacteria bacterium | reverse complement strand
AGCAGCAAAGATCATTAAACTGATGGATATCCAAATGGCAATGCTAATGATCCAAAAGTTTTGTGATAAACCAATGGCGGTAAACATGCTATCAAATGAGAATACAATGTCTAATAAAATAATTTGTGTGATGACTAGCGTCATTTTAGCGTACTTATGTTTGGGTGTGGTCACAGATTTCTTTAAGTTCATTTCGCCATGAATTTCTTCAGTACTTTTATAGAGCAAAAATAAACCACCGAATATCATAACAATATCACGGATTGAGAAATTGATAGTGAACAATGAAAATATGGGTTGTACGGCATGTATTAACCAAAATAGTAATGCTAAAAAGAGTACGCGGGTAACTAAAGCGAGCAACAAGCCGAGTCTACGTGCAAGCTTTTGTTGTTGTTGCGGTAAACGTCCGGTTACAATTGCTAAAAATATTAAATTATCGACACCTAAAATAATTTCAAAAAAAGTTAAGATTAGTAAACTTATTAGCATTTGCGAAGTGATATCAATATTAAATAGGCTTGCCATTATTTCGTCTCAGCCATATTTTTGCTGTTTAATATCCCATGGGGCACATGGCCGGTTGCTACATGTGCTTTTGCTGATTCACAATGGCCTTTTTGATCATCAAAATAAAAATCGGCGCCAAACGCACGTAAAAATTCACCTTTATCCAACCCACCCAAAAACAATGCCTCATCAATGCGAATGCCCCAATGACGAAGCGTGCGTACAACGCGTTCATGAGCCGGCGCAGAGCGCGCGGTAACTAAAGCGGTGCGTAAGGGGCAACTCTCAGCTGAGTATTGGCTTTGAATATGATGTACTGCTTGTAAAAATGGTTTAAATGGACCTGGCGATAAAGGAGTTTGTGCATGCGCTTTTTCATTGGCAGTAAAACTTTCTAAGCCTTGTTCTTGATAAATCCGTTCTGATTCGTCAGAAAACAAAACAGCATCACCATCAAATGCGATGCGAATTTCATCATCCGTACGATGGCTGGGCGTTTCAGGGTAAATCACTGCAGCAGCGCAACCAGATTCTAATGCATGAGCGACATCATTTGGGTTAGCGGAGAGAAACAATTGAGCGCCAAATGCTTCAATATAACGATAGGGACTGCGGCCATTGCAAAAAGTCGCGCGAGTAATATTAAGTTGGTAATGACTAATGCTGTTAAATATGCGCAAACCGGTATCAGCACTATTACGTGAAAGTAAAATCACTTCAACCAAAGCCTGATTATTTTTATTTTTTAATTGTAATAGTTTTTTAACTAGATGGAAGGCAACACCAGGCGGCAATATCTCGTCTTCATGTTCAATTTGATATTGCGCATATGTTTCAATGCCGCTTTTTTCGTAAAGCTTATTGCTTTCATCTAAATCAAATAAAGCGCGCGATGAAATGGCGATGACTAATTTTCCAGCCAGCTTGTTACTCATAGCTACTCCAAACCATTATTGTTTCTAGTGTAGCTTAAATGGGAATTTAGATCATCACAAAGACCGGACTCTTTATGGCGCGGACACATGCTGGAATCACTACGAATTGGGATATATATCCTTCCTCGTGTACGGGAGAAGCGCTTGCCCCATACTTGATATGGGGTGTCGTAAGCGGATGAGGTATATTTTTATTACATTTAAACTAACTGTAGCGATTGTCAGAGCTTGGTGTTGGTGCACTATGATTGGGTTGTTCAGCTGGCTTCATACGAAGGGATGTTCCAGCATACCCTCTATTCAAAAATCTCGGTGTTGGTCTGTCTGTAAAATGAGGTGTATCCGGGGCGGATGGTTTAGCTGCTAAGGGCGCTACAGGCGGTGCTGCTGGCTTGTCTGTAAAAAGGGATGTTCTTGCTGTTGGTGGTTTAGCTGTAAGAGTATTCGAAGTCGATGCTGCTGATTGAGACGTTAAGGGATTAGCAGTTACTGCCGAA
>CAYSGV010000427.1:0-1946 GCA_964430685.1 uncultured Gammaproteobacteria bacterium | reverse complement strand
AGAATTTCAAGCCACAGCTACACCATCTGTTCTGGAATTAAATGCGCAAAATTGGCCTCTTATCGCAAAAAGTATCAATGTCATTGGTTTAACTGGTGCTTTAGCAGCGCTTTCCCGCGTTGCAGATTTTCAACAAAATCATTTAATTCTTACTATATCGAGTGAACATTCCATCTTATTTAATCAAGATCATCAGAAGCAGTTAGCAGCTGCGCTGAGTAATTATTACGGAACTGCTATTACGCTAGAAGTTAAAGAGGTTGAAGAAATACAACCAGAAAAGGCTACGGTTGCGCCTGCAGCAGAAGCGCCTCCTGTTGCAGAAGTTATGCAGAGTGCGCCTGAAGTTGCTGCGCCGAGTGGAACGGAAGAAGTTACGCCAACTGAACCCACAGCCGCAACTGCTGAACAATCACCGGCATATTTAGAACTACCGGATGAATTAAAAGATGTTCCCAGTCAATTTGTAGAACCTGAAGGCGGAGATTTTTCCATAACATATGAAATGCTTCCCGAAGAATGGGTGCATGAATGGAATCTTTATATCCAAAGACGATATTTTCCTTATGTTCTTTTTTATGATATTGCTACCGAATTCGATCGTGATTGTCCTTTACCTAAAGCACGTCGTACGAGGCAAGCAAAAAGCACCGGCTGGATTATTATTGATGGTGAAGAATATGTGGCTATTACACCAGGTAACAAAACTTTTGAAGAATATGGGTTCCGCAAACATTTAGTGGATACTATTAATGAGGCGCTTAACAAAGAAATTGCTGACAAAGGTTGGATTACCACTGTTGCGGCCAGTTATCCAGAGGAACTGGAAGATATTGCTTGGGTACTGATGCACTTACATCCAACTGTGGAAACAACCGCATTTGCGCCAGCTGGTGCGGAGCCAATATTGGCGCAATGTAAATTGTTTAGTGATATCGCTGAAAAAATTACCATAAAGCCAGGACGTTCACGGTAGAAACTACAGTGTTGCGCTACCACTGGGGGTAACAGGTGGCGTAGTGGGTTGAGCTTCCAATCTTGCAGGTGTGGGTTCAGGTTCAAAACCACGCGTATGACTTTGCGGCTTCTGTGCTTCTAACGTGCGTTGCGTATTAAAATGCTCAATCAGTTTCGCATCTTTTTGCTGTTGCGATGGTGTGCGCGCAAAACCGGAAAGAGAGATATATCTATCTATATCCTCTGGTTTGGTAATGATACCGGCTCTGGCATATTCTTCTAATATTTTTTGAAAGCATGCTTCCTGAAAATATTTATCGCCTTTTAATGTCCATTTTGTACCTTTCCAATTATCGGTCATGGCTAGCGCTGCACCCATATGGTCCATAATTTTGCCTTTAGCCCAACCTTGTGCCCAATCGCCGATGTGTAACTCACAGCTCATCTGAGCGGGGCCTACTGTACTGCGAATGGGTTTAACATCGGAAAACTGAGAAAAAATACCGGATTCTTCTATATCAAACGGTCGATCGGGTAATTGTGCGCCTTCAGGTCCAATGGTTAAACCTTTTCGATGTTTTTTCAGGTAACGTTCTGCGCATAAATTTCGTGCCTCTTCTTCTTGTTTACTGGTCACAAAATTGGCAGCTGTTTGGTAACTTTTAGCATGCTCTTTTCGTTGTTTTGCTTGCATTTCAGTGTAAGCAGTCGTTTGTGCTTGAATGAGCGCTTCTTGATCCTCATCTGTCGCTTTATTTGGATAAATTTGCGCTAAGGTTCGTTTTTCTGATTCTAAGAACGTTTTGAATTCCGCAGCTTGTCTCTTTTGTAATTGCGCAAAATATTTGAGTTGATGACCTTCAGTTGCTTCACATGCTCTGCTCATTTGCGCAGAATGATCACCGGTTTCTTGAGTGCGAAAATTCTTTTGTTGCGTTGCTAGATCTGTTTCTAAATCTCTTTTTTGTTGTTCTAAGAAAGCCGTCAAC
>CAYSGV010000426.1:0-2005 GCA_964430685.1 uncultured Gammaproteobacteria bacterium | reverse complement strand
GTTTAATCGCCAATCGTCACGATGATGCAGCTTTTGAACGCATTATTAATCAGCCTGCACGTGGCATTGGCGAACGTACGCTAGCACAACTACGGCAGCATGCCAGAGACACACAATGTTCACTGTGGCAAGCAACACTCTATCATGTGAGTGAACCCATTTTAGCTAAACGGGCACATCTTGCATTACAAACATTTGTACAACTCATTGATGGCCTAGCCTATGAAACGGCGACTTACGATTTAGGGGAACAAACGGCTTATATCATTGAACGCAGTGGTTTACCGACATTTTACCGACAACAACCAGAAGAACAAAGCCAAACACGGCTCGAAAATTTAGCTGAATTGGTTAGTGCAACCAGTCAATTTAATCCAGACCAAAGTGTTTTTGGCTTAACACCACTAGCTGCATTTTTAGCGCATGTCGCACTAGAAGCCGGTGAAGAATATCGTGATCCGGATGCAGACTGTGTGCAACTCATGACTTTACACAGCGCAAAAGGTTTAGAATTCCCATTTGTATTTTTATGTGGTTTGGAAGAAGGCTTATTCCCACATCATTTTTCTATGCAATCCAACCAACAAATGGAAGAAGAGCGTCGGCTCTGTTATGTGGGCATGACACGTGCCATGCAAAAACTTTATTTATCTTATGCTGAAAAACGCACCTTGCATGGTCGTGATAATTATCACATGCCATCGCGGTTTCTGCACGAAATACCTAGTGAATTGATTGAGGAAGTCCGTTTTTATCGCACGGTAAAACCAACAGCTACGAATATGCGCACAACAAATGCGAACCTGCAACAACCGCGCTCGCGTCAATTTAATTTCAATATCGGTGAATGTGTCATGCATTCTATGTTCGGCGAAGGTACAATAGTACGCTTTGAAGGCAATGGTGCTAATATGCGCGTATTGATTCATTTTCACGAACATGGTGAAAAATGGTTGATCCTTGCGTACGCAAATTTAACGAGAAATTAGCGCTGCAAACATAATTTAACCAAATTTCGCAATTAAATTTAAAAATTTTTAAAATTTTTTTTATAAGATCAAATTTCTGCGAAAATCATTATTACCCTTATTTTTATATAGCTTATGCATGTTTCAAAAGAAATATAATAATTAATTAATACTGTTAGAATAATTTTTTCTTTGAAAATCAACTAGATATATTTAAATATTGTGTTTAATATTAAATTGTGATTTCGAAACACTCATGTTAAGAAACACCGAAGACGGCGCGTTTTTAACAATGATGTTAAAAATGTAGGTAACATGAAACGGAAATTGGAGTACTTATGAAAAACTTAAAAACCAAACGTGTAATTTTATCTGGCACTTTATCGATTATCTCAGCAGCTTGTTTTGCAAATGGAGATGCAACAAAATATACTTACACACATGAACCCAATACAACCTACACTGCATCGGAAACAGTGGTGGTTACACGCAAAGAACCTAGTTTTTATTTGGGCGGTTCAATTGGTTCGGCACGTGATGGTATTAGTACCGTTAAACGTCATGATCAATACATACTTGCAGTGAACAAATCAGGTTTAGCTGGGCGTGTATTTGCTGGCGTTCAATTCAATGAAAATATTGGCGCTGAACTTGGCTATATTCTTTTGCCAGATGTTAAATTAAAAACAATTAATGGTGGCACAGCCAAACAACAAGCTTTAGATTTAGTACTGAAAGGAACTATTCCTGTCGGTAATAATTTTGGGCTTTTTGCAGAAGGTGGCGCTGCTTATGTTGATAATCGCATTCATCCAGATTACGACCATTTAAGACAACATAAATGGACACCGACCTATGGTTTAGGTGCTAGTTATGATGTACAAAATGTCCGGATTAATGCCGGTTGGAAACGATTACAAGGCACAGCTAATTTCCATAATGTTGATTATGGTTACTTGGGTGCCCAGGTATATTTAGGCTGATTAGTATCAGTAAAAGATATTTCCTGAAAATGTCCTTGCCTACATGTGCAAACC
>CAYSGV010000425.1:0-2009 GCA_964430685.1 uncultured Gammaproteobacteria bacterium | reverse complement strand
GTAAAGTATATTCAATCTCATTAAAAAGGTCTAACACTGTAAATGGATTGGCGGTGTTGTCATTGTAGATTTCTTCATAGCCTTCATAAAATCCTGAGGGATCAGATACGAATTTAGATACCGTTTTAGACAAAGCAGTTGTAGTGGTTTGAATATGTTGTTTTCTATCAACTATATTTAAATCTACGAAACATGTATTATCCATAGATAAGCGCGGTAGATTAGCAAATCTGGGTAATTTTGCCAGCGGTCTATTAATTTTTTTATAATTATCTTTATAGAATTCTTCTAGTTTTTTTTTGAGTTCCGCAAATTGAAGAAGTGATGGTACATTAGATAGTTGGAGAACGGGCGCAAAAGTGACGTTTTGGAGGTGTACTTGGCTTTGTGGGTTGTTGATTAAACTAAGTTGCAATGAAAGCTTTTTTTCTTCCTGATCATTTCTTTTCTGTGCAAGAGCATAGGCTTGTACTTCACTCATAGTAAGTAAATCTTTTATTTCTTGAGGAAGCGCTTCCTGCTCAGGTAGGTTTATTTGTAGGCCAGTAAGTGAAACGTCTTCTAAAGAGCTATTCTCAGGGACCTTGACACCTTTTTGGACAAGTGCAGCTTGGATTGCGATTGTGTCTAAATTCTTAATATACTGCGGCATAATTAAATAATGATAATGATTCTTTGTTGCGCCTAAGGCTCGAATCGCTGAGGTATAAACCAAATAAATAGTTTCTTGGTATTCTTCTCCATAGGTCATCACTCGTATCGTATCTTTTTGTTTTACATCAATTTGTCTTTGCAGAAAAAGACTCATCGCTTTAATTTCTGGTTCATCACCCCAACTTTTTGGCGTTTTGATCGTTTGTAGTCTTCGGGTAAAAGATTCTTGTTCAGTAAAGAAGTCTTTAAAATGTTGGGGATGCTGCTGCATGAATTGCACTAAACGTCCCCTAAAACAAACATCTACAAGCACTTCAAGTTGTGGGCTATGTTCGATAATGAATTCTGTACTGCCATCATATTTGCTTAACAATGCTTTAACTTCTTGTAAAGAAGACAAAACTTGTTCACCAAATAGCTTGAGAAAGCATTGGAAAAATACTAGTTCATTATCCAATGCTGGCAGCAAGTAACTCAAAGCTACACAATAAAATAAGCAACTCCCATCATCAGGAACATCAATTTCTATCAGCTGGGAGTTGTTTGATAAAGAGGCAATAGTCTCTCCCCTATCTACGCCTCTTATGAATTTTTTGGCTGCCCAGGGCTGGGTGGTGTAAGGTTTTTAGGATCAGCTGCTTTTGGCTGTGGCGCGCTAGCTGCTGCTGCGGGTGCAGCGCTAAACGGTTGCGTATGATCACGCCCTCTTAAGGCATTGCTGGCAGCTGCCATACTGGGCTGACTTCCATCGCGTGTACCACCAAAATTGAAAGCAACTCCTCGAACGACAGGATTATTAATTTCACCTTCGTTTACGGCACCTTCTTCTAAAACAACCGCTTTTACTGTACCGATTGTCTTTTGCAGTTCATTCCAGACCGATTTTGTAAAATCTTGAAAAAGCTTGTTTTGCTCTGCCGTTAAATCAGCCGGAACATTCATGCTTAAGCCTTCAACTAATGGATAATTAATTTTACCCGTACTCGTTTGCTTGGAACCCTTTTCCATCACCGCCGCAATAATATTAACATAGTGCTCATTCGGATTCGGCCCAGCCGTTGCTGGTAACATAAATAATTCTGCCGGTGATTGTCCCGTTTGAGCTAACCAGGTCGATAAACAAGTTCTGAAATCAGCAACCTTCATTTTAGGGTCAGAAAGTATGATCATCGGGATCCCACTTGCTTTTTTCATCACTTGGAATCCTAATAAACAAGCACTGACTTCCGCAGGTATATTAGCAGCTGCCCATTTCTCCATTAAATGTTTCTGAAGATTACCATCTTTTCTGGCATTAGCTAAACCACCATTAAATGCTTCTAAAAACACTTGCAAAGGTAAGGAAAAGTGTCTCA
>CAYSGV010000424.1:0-2016 GCA_964430685.1 uncultured Gammaproteobacteria bacterium | reverse complement strand
ATTTGCAATATAAGTTGTCAAAAGCTGTTAGAGAAGCGGCAGCATTCGCTTTAGGTAGGCACTCAGCACTACCCGATGTCATTCTTTTACAACTAGTTGATTGCTTACGTCATGAATATTTAGATATTGCATATGAAGCAGCGTATGCTCTAAGCAATCAGAAAACACTTTCAGAGAACATTTTATCACAGCTTGTCAATTTCTTGCAAAATGAAAATGATTATGGCAGAGAGTCTGCAACGAAAGTCTTAAGCAAACAAACGACACTGCCTGAAACGACACAATTAAAACTTATCAACTGCTTGCAAGATAATAATGTAGATGTTAGTGCTGCTGCAGCTAAAATTTTGAGTAAGCAGGCAGTCTTAAATGAAACTACTTTGTCCAACTTGCTTACTTGTTTAAAGAGTATAAAATGGCATACTAAAATTGCTGCAGCGCGAATTCTAGGTAAACAAAAATCACTACCTGAGACCATCTCGTCCAAACTGGCCAGTATTTTACTAGATAATGATGCAGATCGCAGGGCAACAGCAATCGAGACTTTAAATACATCTAACACGCTGCCTGCGACTATACAAATTCAACTGACTACTTATTTTCAAAGCGAAAAAGCCAAATTTACTGCAGAATGGATTTTACGTAAACAAACCATACTTCCTGAAGTTATTCAGCTACAACAAGTCACACAAATACGTGAAGGAAATCAGGAACAAAAAAAATATGCAATGAAGATTCTACGCAAACAAAGAAGCCTCACTGCGGTCACGCAGTCACAGTTGGTCGACTGTATGTGTGATAAAGATGAAGAAATAAGAATTCATGCAACAAATGCTTTAGGTGGACAAGCATCACTTCCTGAACTCACGCAATTAAAATTAGTCACTTTTTTGCAAGATAATAATGAAATTCTAAGATTGGCTATAGTCGAAGTTCTTACTAAACAATCAGAATTATCTAAAGCTATTCTGATGAGTCTATACACAAAATGTCTGTTGGAAATAAATAATGTTGCACTCTGCATACCGGATCCAGTAATTTCATTATTAAGCCAGCCTTCAGCTTTATATAAAATTATTGAATTAATATTGATTGCTTATTTTCATGGTGAAGATCTAAGCGCGGTCGCAAAAAAAATTAAAATTATAAAGTCGCCTGGAGAAGATGATTCATTAGTAGCAGAAAACGCTAATAATGAAGAGGAGTCATCGGACAACCAAATGCCATCAACTGAAGATTTATTACAGAGAATAGTTGCTAAGATACAAAATTTGCAAGATGAAGATATAAGACACATAATAATTGAAGCAATAAGTGAGAAAAACACCTGCTCCATAGCTGAAACCACAAAAGCAATTCTATTACTGAATAAATATATTCAAATAGAAAATATCAAAGAAGCTGCAATATGGGTTTTAGGCAAGCAAACGAATCTATCAGAAGAGCAACTTTTACTCTTAGCAACCTGTTTGCAGGATAAAATGTGGCGTGTCAGAACAGCTGCAGCAAATTTACTTAGCAAACGTAAAACATTGCCTAAGGTGATACAATCCAAAATTGCCGATTGCTTACAAAATAAAATTCAGGAAGTCAGAGCACTTGCAGCTAAGATATTAGGTAAACAAACAGTATTATCTGAGGCCATTCAGTTAAAATTAATTGACTGTCTACACAATGAAAATGAAGTACAAGTCAAATATGCTATAGCAAAAGCTATAGGCAAACAAATAGTATTACCCGAAGCATTGCAATTGCAATTGCTTGCTTTTGTACAAAATAACTATGAGAAATTTCAATCTGTTGCAGTGAAAGGTTCAGGCAAACAAACGGTATTATTTGAAGCTCTTCTGTCATTACTCGGTGCATGTCCGCAAGATCAAAAAGACGTTTTCAGAGCGGCGACAGTGTTAATCTTAAGTCAACAAACAGCTTTATCAGAAACGGCCATGTTGCAAATGCAACTGGTCTCTCGTCTACAAGATGAAGACGAATATACCAGAATAGCTGGAGTACGAC
>CAYSGV010000423.1:0-2022 GCA_964430685.1 uncultured Gammaproteobacteria bacterium | reverse complement strand
CTGTGTGATTCAATAGGTAGGATTTAAATAAATCAAGGTTACTTTTTAATGATGGTAAGGAAACAACTGTCGTACTGACTGCGATGCTAGACGTCATTTGTAATTGTTTACTCAATTGCTGGTAACTATCAATCAGAAACAGCTGATAATTCAGGCTTGGCTGCGTTTGTTTTTGCGAACTACTTTCGCCTATATTCTTAAATACTTCTTGGCCATTACCCCGTTTTTCGCCGGTAAGACTACAGATTCCATCCCCTAATGCAACTATTGGCATATCATATTCCTTAATGTCAATTTGTAACTCACTACAATCTATGCCGTTTTCAGAAACGCCATAGATCTACCGATTATCAAATATAATATTTCTTCTTAACTTTACAATACCTAATTATATGTATTTGTAAATAGTTTTATATCAGTAAAAATACGTACTTGATTTCCTTGACTAGCCAAGGCAATATTTGTCGCCGTATAACTCGTACGCTGCTTTTCTTTACTATAATTTGCTCCTTCAACTGGTTGCACTGAAAGTTTACATTGTCGCTGTACAAGCCACCATGGGCGCAGCACCGTCTACCGCCACATGAGGTGTAATTCCTGTTGTTGGGCTAATTAGTTGCTGCTGTGCAAAGATCCCCATCACCTGTTTCAGACGGTATTCTTCTTTTGCCACAATTGGATGGTCTTGTCCGTATATAAACGTACGGAAAAATTTAGTTAATCCAAAAAATTGTGAAATACGGTCTCTTTCTGTAAGTTGTTCCCAATTTGCTTTTAGTTGCTCCATACGAGTGCGAAACTCGGGAGGAATCACTTTATTTGTAAAATAATTATTAAGAAGTTGATTCATACAATCATATAGTTTTAATAAATATTCATTTATTAAAATTTGATTGCTGTTCTTGTTTTGCATTAATAATGCAAAAACTAATGTCCCATAAGTTTCTGCGACACGGTGATGTACATTGCCATGCACTATTAATGTCAAACTTAACCCTCGTTTCAGAAAATCTAGTGCGTCATCAACTTTTCGTAATTCTGTTAGCGCGCAACCATATACGAGCAATAAGCAGCATAAGATACGGGACTGACAGCAATGGTTACAACTTAGTGCATAGGCATCAGCGCACAATTGTATTGCATTTGCACTGTCATTTTGCAAATAATAAATACTTGCTAAGTATGTTAAACAAGTCATTCTTATCGTCGTGAGTTCAGTTGAGCTTTCTTTGCATGATTCTATTTTTGCTAATATTTCAATTAGCTTATCACGCGCTAAATCAAAGTTTTTCAAATGAATTTGCGTCGCTGCGTGTTCAGCTTGTGTTCGCCAAATACTTATATCGCTATATGATTTTTCAGCGTTCATTTTTGCCTGAATACAATCGGTAAACGCCTGTTCGGCTTCCGTATTTTGACCCAATACACGATATACATAGCCAAGCAACTCCAGCGATTGAACACGTTGATGCTCATTGGTGGCAGCTTCTTTTGCACGCAAGAGTCTTTCTAATGCATTTTTTTGGAAACCAAGATTCGCCTCGGCACAAGCTAAATAATTTAACCGATCAACTTCATATTCACTATCATCTATTCCTTCCGCTTGTTTTAAATAGGGAATAGCTAATAGATGATGGTCAAAATCAACTAGATGTGCGCCCAAAGTGAAATAGATATTCTTAAATTCACTCGTGATTCCTATATTTTTAATGGCGCTTACGTTATTAACAAATTTTTCCAGATGTTCTGTTAAAATATAAATATCGTCTCGCGTCTCATGTTCACGATTGTCTATATGCTTAGCAAAAGCTCGTGTTGCCAGATGAACAAGCCTTTGTTGGGCAGTCGGGTAATCTTCAAAAATGGTCGAATCATTGATATGGCCATGTGTTACCGTCTTTTGTAATTCTGTAACGAAATATTTATTACGTATATGCTCTTGCCAAAGCGGATGCATCGCATAGTAGTTATTACTACGGTCTGAACGTTCTAAGTAGAGTACGGGATAACAATTAAGTAGAA
>CAYSGV010000422.1:0-2036 GCA_964430685.1 uncultured Gammaproteobacteria bacterium | reverse complement strand
GGACTGAACACTATGAAACACCTTGTAATCATGAACAAATACAATTTTTTGTAGAACAACTTAAAATACCGGTCATTGGTAATGGCGATATTGCTTGTATTCATTCTTTGAAAAAAATGTTTGCCACCGGTTGTGCTGGTGTCATGGTGGCACGTGCAGGTGTAGGTCAGCCGTGGTTAATCAAAAAATTAATAGCCGAAATGCGAGCAGAACGGTTTGACATGCCCAGTAATATTGAGATGGGACAAGTATTTATTGAACATGTTGCAGGCTTAATTGAATTATTACAGCAAGAGAAATTTTCGATTTTACAGGCACGTAAGTTTGCCAAATATTATGCAAGGACATTAAAAAACAAAACTGAGTTTTGCAGTGAAGTAAATATCTGCGAAACAATGGTTGATCTCAAAAAAATATGCGAGCACTATTTTATCTGACAATTACACTTGGTATTCATTGTATAATTTTTAACAAGACAATTTCGGTCAATTGTGAGCCCTAAGCCCTATAGCGTGTTTATGCCCGAGAAGGATTTTTTCTTTTGATTTTTGTGATACACTGGCCTGGTGACGCATTCGATGGCCAATATATCCATCCTGAGATAATGCTGATGACACACATATAAACACCCTACTGATAGAAGGAATAAACATGATAAAATTACAAACCAATTTTGGCGATATAGACATTGAATTAGATTTAGAAAATACACCGATAACAGCTAAAAACTTTTTAGAGTATGTCAAAAGTGGCTTTTACGATGGCACAATTTTTCATCGCGTTATTGATAAATTTATGATTCAAGGTGGTGGCTTTATGCCCGGCATGACACAGAAAAAAGCCAATAAAGCCATTGAAAATGAAGCTGACAAAGGACAAAAGAATAAACGTGGCACAATCGCTATGGCACGCACGAGTGATCCGCATTCTGCTTCAGCACAATTTTTTATTAATGTTGTTGATAATGATTTTCTTAATTTTTCCAGTAAATCACCGAATGGTTGGGGTTATTGTGTTTTTGCGAAAGTCATCGCAGGAATGGATGTAGTAGATAAAATTAAAGCCGTGTCTACGACTACACGTGCAGGTCATCAAGATGTGCCAGTGGAAGATGTTATTATTGAAAAAGTCATTATCGATGAGAGCAATTAACTTTTTCGTTATACTAAGTAAATAGAGTTACAGTATGAGAATATTGTCGCGCGAATATTTAGAAAAAAATTCAGCTATTTTTGGATTAATTGAACATTTGATTTCATCTCCGAGCGATAAAGAGAATCAATTGATTGTCGACTTGGTTCGTTCACAATGTATCAATCATGTAGAAGCATATAATGTTTACCGGCAAAAATACGGGATTTATTGGTTAGGCTCCGATACACTGACGCCCCAAATTATACGAAATTGGGACCGCTTGTGTATGGAAGAATTGGGGATTGATGAACAAACTTTAGCGCACTGGAAATCCAATCACAATCAAGGCATTGGTGGGATAGCATTAATACCTATCACGTGCGGTGTGCAAGAGCTGTATGAAGCCACCAATATTAACTGTATCCGTGAATCAAATTATTTTAGCAGGCATGGGGAAGTTTATTGTAGCGAATCTTTTTATTATTCACACGTGGAGGATATGCCCAATAATTGTCGGCGTAATTTACATGGATTGGTGCAAGTTATTGCAAAATCACGCGCTCCAAATAGGGGGTATGTACTGGAATCCATAACCGTGCATAGCGAAGACAGTAACCATGAACAGTTTTTATATGATAGTTTCTTGAAACAGACCCACTCTGTATCTCTTAAGGGAGATGTGTTACAACCGATGCAAAATACCCTACTAACCGAATTTATGGAATATTATGGCAAATATATAAAATTAGTTGCACATCCTGATGGAACATATAAATTACTAATTTATGATGATGTAATCAATAAAGAAAGAATACCGCTCGACCTCTATTTAAAACTATCAACGACTTTTTGGACTTTTAAAACAACTCTATGTGCCATACTTACTCTTCCGATCTGTTTGG
>CAYSGV010000421.1:0-2041 GCA_964430685.1 uncultured Gammaproteobacteria bacterium | reverse complement strand
AGATATTAATATTCTCTCTAATCGCGATCAAAAACTGCAAGATAAAGCTTTTTATGTCTCCTTTTATTTAAGGTATGCTGAATTTGCCAGAAAGATTTTGCGTCCAGACAATATTATTTGGATTGCGGCGCAGCAAGCAATACATGAAAAAGCAATTCAGGCAGCTGAAACTAGAGTTCGTGCCGAACTAAGTGACGTACTCGGGTTAGATCTTCGTTCACGCCCGGATGCAACCGCACAAGCAAAGATCAAAACTCTTTATGATAGCTACTTTAAAGCTTACTTTGAACAGCGTATGCGCCACGATGCTCGTAATAAACAAGATCACGAAAAATTTTTGGAAGATTATTATTATGCATTCAATGTCGAGCTTGATCCAGCAGTTAAATCTTTTGCTGCAGAAGCTGCTAGACGAGAAGAAGAGCGTCGCAGACAAGAAGAGCTTGCCAGAAAAAGAGTAGCTGATGAAGCTGAAAGACGGCGTCGAGAAGCTGAAGAAGCGGCAAGACGAGCAGCTGAAGCTGAAAGAGTGCGTAGAGAGGCTGAAGAAGCTGCAGCAGCTGCTGCTCGCCCTCCCGCGCCTCCGCCTGTTCGTGCAGGTGCATTGCCACCATCTAGTTTACCAGTTGTTGATAATCCCCCAGACGCGAACCAGCGAAATCCTGCTGGTTTAGCTGCAAACATGCCACTACAAGCCCAAATGGTACAAGCGGCAGTTGAGGCATTACGCGTATATCATGGCCAAGATTTTAGTGTGCAAGAACAGGGCAGCAGGACTATTGTCCAATTAACAACCAATCGAAATCCGAATCCACGTCAACAATTGGTGATTGATGCACAAACGGGTACCATTGAATCTGCAAAATCAGATACGGAAGCAATTGAAGTAATGGTGCGTGCTGCTGAAGCAATGACCCGTGCAAATCCTGCTATAGCATTCCGGGTTCAATGTGAAAATGAATCCATACGTAAAGAAATTATCAGTGAATTGCAGAAAAAAGGGATTAATTGCGTCATACCGCAACCACAACCAGTAGCGGCCCCGCGGCCATAAATTAATACATATAAATAAGTACTATGGAACAGCACAACCAGATAGAAAATATTGTTGAAGATTGCGTTACTAAAATATTGGATTTAAGTATTACGCCATCTTATGTTAAAAAAGTTTTGTTTGATAATCACACAATTAAAATTGAATTAAAATTTCCATTTCCACTGGCGCGTTTGGTTCCCGAACTCACTGCACGAATTCAGTCGGAATTAAAAATGCTGTATCCGCACGCGGCAATGGAGATAAATATTAATTGGAAAATTGCTGCCCATCAAAATCAACCAAGCGTCAACGCCTTGCCAGGTATTAAAAATGTGATTGCAGTTGGTTCTGGTAAAGGAGGTGTTGGTAAATCCACTACAGCGGTTAATCTTGCTTTGGCATTATCTGCTGAAGGTGCGCGGGTCGGCCTTTTAGATGCGGATATTTATGGACCTAATCAACCAACCATGTTGGGTGTTGCTGATCAACATCCTGCATCTGCCGATCAAAAAAAATTACAACCGGTAATGAGTTATGGTATTCAATCAATGTCTATCGGTTATTTAATTGATCCACAACAAGCCATGATTTGGCGCGGACCAATGGTTAGTGGCGCGCTACAACAATTACTGCATGATACTGAGTGGGACGAGATTGATTATTTGATTATCGATTTACCACCTGGTACGGGTGATATCCAACTCACGCTGGTACAAAAAATACCATTAACGGGCGCAGTTATTGTAACCACGCCACAAGATATTGCCTTACTCGATGCACAAAAAGCGATTACCATGTTCAACAAAGTGCGCGTGCCGGTTTTAGGTGTTATTGAAAATATGAGCATGCATCGCTGCACAGCATGTGGACATTTATCACCTATTTTTGGTGAAGGTGGTGGCGCACGTATGGCAGAAGAATCAGCGGTTGAATTATTGGGACATCTACCATTAGATATTAGTATTCGTGCCCAGGCCGATAAAGGATGTCCAACTGTTGTTGCTG
>CAYSGV010000420.1:0-2044 GCA_964430685.1 uncultured Gammaproteobacteria bacterium | reverse complement strand
AATAACTTCAAATAATTTTGTAAGAGGCATTCCCCATCGTTACTGGAAAAAAAGGCAATCGGCGTGAGTAATGAATAAGCTAAATTAACTAAGTTACTTTTTTCATTTGGATCTAATTGGCTCACCCATTCCGCCATTTCTTCTACTGTATTAATCAAACAAGAATTGTCCTTTAATAACAGATCGAAATCACCGTCATCAATTCGTATACCCAAAAATTTCTTACTTTTAAAATCTCCTTGTCCATCTAAAATCCAAATATCTCCCATGCAAGCTAAGTAAAAATTAAACTGGGTAATAAATAATTTAAAATAAGGATGATTGCGAAACACTTTGTCACGAATTAATATTGCGCAATCGATATCAGAAAAAGGCGCGCAAGATGACGTGCTAACCGACCCTAGACCTAGTACGCAAAAAGGCGTTGGGGGATGTCCTAAAATTTTTATGGTCTGAGAAGCAATAAGCTTGACGATATCTTGGATAGATAAAGCCATTTCATCAAGTAGATCCCAAATAGGTAGTTTTGTTAACTTTTTTTCAATTTCCGCGCGCTTTTCCTGAAGTTTTGTATAAATAGTATAGATAAACGAATCTACTATGACAGGTTTAGAAGACTCTTTTTTCTTATGGGGGCATGTGGCCTCGTTCTCCAATCTTAAAATTTCTTCATTGAAGTGCGCTTTACTCTTCAAGACAGCACAAAATGTTTTAGCAAATTCGTTCTGTCCATGCTGTATCAGTTGATTAATTAAGTTAATACCCATTTTTAATGTTTGATCATACTTATCGCGATCGCGCTCATTTTGAATCATGGTTAAACGACCAGATATAAGTTGCATATAGACATTTAATTGCTGGTTGGATTGTTGATAAAGCTCGCTTATATCTTTTTCTAGATTAAGATATCTAAGATCATCGGCAGCAATTCGAATAATTTGAGCAATAGAGCTATGATGGATAAATTTATCTTCTTCAAGTTGGTCGATTAAGCCATTTTCTTGAGTTTCTCTTGCATGTCTAATCTGTTTTACAATATTATCAATTAATTTAAACTTGGCGTCTAAGGATCTACAGTAATCCAATCGGATTAACGCGGCTTTGATAAGTATTTTTTGTTGCTCTAGTCTATCACTTTTCTTCACTGGTTCAGCATTACATTTAGTTAAGCGGATGATTTGGGTAAGATAAGGCAAAGCTTGATCATAAAATCCAGCATCAAAGAATATTTGGCTCGCTGTATAGAAAAAATCGACTTCTTCGGCACTTAATGATAAGTGCTGTAATAATTTAGCTTTTTCAATCACAGCGTAATAAATGGCTTCTGCTTTTTGATAATCTTTTGATTCTAATATTTTTTTAACTAATAGATGCGATTTTACTAATAACTGCTGAAGTAAGGCATTCGAAATATAGATAGGTCTTTGATAAGCTTCATTAAGCAACCCTTGAAAATTTTGGATTAATATCGACTGCTCATCGCTAGGAAAAAATGGTCCCAAATATTCAATTTTAACAAAAAAAGCAATAGCTGAAAAAATTGGAGATTTTTGATCTAATTCCTGGGATATTTCTTTTAATTTATCTACAAAAGCGCAACAAAAATTCTTTCCTAAAGCAGAGTTGCAACTACCGCGTTGATAATGAGTAATTAATCTTTCTAACAATGATTTTAAATCATGTTCTGTTTGACACTGCTCTTGGATGGTTTCAGTAAGAGCTATCCAGTATTTAGTTAATGAATCACGATTTAAATCTTGCAATAACTTCTCAAATGCTGCATCCAACATGATTGTTCCTAGAAAATCACTAAGCGCTTCAACATTTATTGTTTCTTACATTCTCAATTGACAAGTACATAAATATCAGCAAGATAGCGATGAGCAGTTGCTAGACATTTTAATACCTGTTTCGTTTCTAGCTCCAAGTCTGGTGGTAGTTCTTTTACTACGTTATTTATCATAATTACTCCATACGTATAGAAAATACGTTTTTTATACATAATACATGAGATATGTATAAATTTCTCTATGTTTTTATACAT
>CAYSGV010000419.1:0-2054 GCA_964430685.1 uncultured Gammaproteobacteria bacterium | reverse complement strand
CCAGATATCGATCAATGGTGGCAAAAAACCTATTTTGATTTAGTAAATGAACAAATACAGAATCAACCAGTATCGCAAGCAGAAGAGCTAAGGCGACTATTGTCAGTACCACCCAATGAACTGAATGCGGCCGTAAGTATGGCAACCGGTTCATTTGCTACCGTTTTAATAGTTTTTGGCTTGATTAATCTGTTGATCGCACGTTGGTGGGAATCGCATTTGTTTAACCCCGGTGGCTTGCAGGTTGAGCTATTGCAAATACGTTTACCCCTTATCAGTGCACTCTTTTTTGCACTTTGCGTAGTGGGGGTATGGCTGCAGTGGAAAATCTTTAATGATTTATTACCCATTGTGCTTATAGTCTTTGCACTGGCAGGCATCAGTCTGGTATATTTTTTGGTATTGGAACTAAAGAAATCGAAGCGGACGGTGTTTTTCATGAAGTTAGGCATCACGGCCGCATTGATTTTATTTCTACCTTTTTCTTTATATGTGGTAGCAGGATTAGCCTTTTTGGATAGTGGCATCGATTTACGTAAGCGTTTGCGCAGTTTGCTCTCTGCTTATAAAGAGGCTTGAGTAAATAGTGCGGCAAGTATTAAGTTGAGGATAAAACATGATAAAAGTTATTTTAAAAGAACCGATTCCTAACCTAGGACGTGTAGGTGATTTAGTGGAAGCGAGCGGTGGGTTTGTGCGTAACTATCTATTGCCACAAAAAAAAGCAGTCTTAGCAACTAAAGATAATATGGCGGAATTTGAATTACAGCGTGCCGAGCTTGAAAAATTAGCGGCACAACGCTTAGCCGAGGCTATGGAGCGGCAAGCTGCCTTAGCTCAAATTACAGTAACGATTGCTGCTCATGCAGGTGAAGGTGGTAAATTATTTGGTTCAGTTGGTACTAAAGAAATTGCCCACGCCCTTGCAGAAGCAGGTGTGAAGGTTCACAAAAGTGAAGTGCGTATGCCAACTGGGCAAATTCGTGCGACGGGTGACTATGAAATTGAAATTGGTTTACATCCCGACGTTACTGCAACCATCGTCTGTAAAGTCATTGCTGCAGAAATGCATTAAACTAAAGCGATGGATAGAACTGCGCAGAAATCAAAAGATTGGCAAGTCGATGCACTAAAACTGCCACCCCATTCAGTTGAAGCAGAACAAGCGGTTTTAGGTGGTTTATTGCTCAATGGTCAGGCCTGGGAAACGGTAGCTGAACATTTATCGATGGAAGATTTTTACCGTTCCGAGCATCAGATGATTTATGCTGCGATGCAAGCATTAACCAATGAAAATAGCCCCATCGATGTTCTAACCGTTGCGGAAAGTTTGAAAGCCTCCACACAATTAGAAGCATGTGGTGGTGAAGTTTATCTTTTTGAACTCGCACGTAATACACCCAGTGCTGCTAATATTATCGCTTATGCTGATATTGTTCGCGATCGCTCCGTATTGCGACATTTGATTCAAGTGGGACAACATATTGCTGGCTTGGGATTTAATACCGAGGGGCGCAATCGTGTTGAGCTTTTAGATGAAGCTGAACGCAAAGTGTTTGCCATCTCTGATCAAATTAGCCGTGGCAATGGTCCAACGCCCGTTGGCCAATTGTTGACACGCGCGATGGAGCGTATCGATTTACTCTTTAAATCCGATACGCCAATCACCGGGCTTTCCACTGGTTACCAAGATTTTGATTTATTAACTTCAGGATTACAGCAATCCGATTTAATTATTATTGCTGGCCGCCCATCCATGGGTAAAACCACCTTTGCCATGAATATCGCCGAGCATGCAGCGCTTAAAACAAAAAATGCTTTACCGGTATTAGTATTCAGTATGGAAATGCCAGGTGATGGTTTGGCGATGCGTTTAATTTCCTCACTCGGGCGTATTGATCAACAACGCGTGCGTTCTGGTAAATTAACCGATGCGGATTGGTCGCGTGTGGCCTCTGTGGTCAGTATGTTAGCTGAGGCGCCATTATTTATTGATGATACACCAGCATTGAGTCCAGCAGAATTACGCGCGCGCGACAGAAGATTGTCTAAAG
>CAYSGV010000418.1:0-2067 GCA_964430685.1 uncultured Gammaproteobacteria bacterium | reverse complement strand
TACTAGTGATGAAAAAATTCCCCTATATTGATTATGAACATGCGATGACCGATCTGGAAATGCTTATTGCCGACTGCTTACGTCGAAATTATGCTATCCAACGTAATATTTCATTAGAAAATATAGCAAATTGGCCGTTAAATAAATTCTTGGGCGAAACAGATGTATTTGCACAAAGTGTTCTTAAATGTTATGAAGGGATTCAGCAACACTATTGCAATTTAATCAGTTGTAACCCTGCAATTGAAGAAAGTACATTGTCTAGGCTGCACGCACTGCCAACACGTAATTCAAAGGATATTAGCCTCTAATTTTTGCGAGTAAGCGGTGAGGTATCATTTTGCAAGTTGCTAGACATAGAATTAACAAAGTCACATATTTAACTAGTCTGCAACTTGCAAAATAATACTTGCCACTTTACTTCATATTTTGCAGAATTTCTTTAAAACGAATATTTTCGTGTGGTTGTCCAACCGTAATACGTACGCAATTATGCAGATGCGTTAATTTACTGCGGTCACGTAAAACCATACCATGCTGTGCGAAGTGATCCATAAACAATCCTGCGTCTGCAACTTTAAATAGTATAAAATTTGTCTCACTCGGCCAAACCTGCAGGATTGCTGGAGAATTCTTTAATATTTCAATTAATTGTTGACGTTCTTGTTGAATTATTTTTATTTGATTTTGCACTTGTGCACATCGTTCCTTCGTTAAATTTTGCATAACTGTGTCTACAATGGGTGTTGGAATCGGGTAGGGTGCAATAATACGTTTAAGCACATCAATAATTTGTTGATGAGCCAATACTACGCCACAGCGCGCACCTGCTAAACCATATGCTTTTGATAAGGTGCGTAATACCACTAAATTTGGTTGCTGCTTAATATGTTTTGCCATGCTTGGTGTGGAACTAAACTCAAGATATGCTTCATCAACCACAACTAAAGTATTGGCTTGGCTCTGTTTGCATAGTTCCAATATTTCATTCATCGTAAATAAATTGGCAGTAGGGTTATTGGGCGAACAGATAAATATAATTTTAGTGAAACTATTAATTGCTGTGATAATCGCAGTTTTATTTAAACTAAAATCAGTAAGTAGGGGAATGTTAATCGTTTTTATGCCTTGTATACTGGCACTTGTTTCATACATACCATAAGTTGGTGGTGTGTCTATAATATGGTCTATGCCAGCTCGACAACAAGCACGTATGAGTAAATCAATACCTTCATCACTGCCACGTGTGACTAATAATTGTTCAGGATTCATTTCATACAATGCTGAAAATAATTCCACTAGAACGGGTGGTTGTGGTTCTGGATAACGATTCAACTGTAATTGTTCTGGTTGTGGTGACCAAGGGTTTTCATTGGCATTTAACCATATATCACCATAACTCGCTTCACGTCTGGCACTACTATAAGGTGTTAAGCGCAATAATTCAGGACGAAAAATTTGTGCTAAGTCCATATCATTAACCAAGATTATTTATTTTTTGTAAACGCAGACTGACCGCCTGTTTGTGTCCATCTAAGCTTTCTAATTGTGCTAAGGTTTCAATTACTGGTCCCAATTGTACCAAACCTTCTTGCTCAATTTTTTGCACACTTATTTGCGTCATAAAGTCACACACATTTAAGCCACTATAATTGTGTGCAAAACCATAAGTGGGTAAGACATGATTGGTGCCACTGGCATAATCACCCGCAGCTTCAGGAGTGTAATGTCCGCAAAATACTGAACCTGCAGCATGTATATTGGCTAACTGCTCTTCCGCATTATTAATAGAGAGAATTAAATGTTCAGCAGCATAACTGTTTGCAAGATTGAAGGCTTGCTCTAATTTTGTGACCAAAATAATACGACAATGTTTTAGTGCTTGGGCAATAATGGTTGATCGACTAAGTTTTGCTGCTTGCACCACAATTTCTTTTTGTGTTTGTTCAGCTAATTGCTGATCCGTGGTAATCAGTATGGCTTGCGAATCAGGACCATGTTCAGCTTGCGATAAGAGATCTGCCGCAACAAATGTAGGATCGGCAGAATTGTCTGCAATGATCATTA
>CAYSGV010000417.1:0-2132 GCA_964430685.1 uncultured Gammaproteobacteria bacterium | reverse complement strand
CTTAGCCAAATTCCGCATTATGCATTGTAATCAAGAAGTCATGCGCACACTGGGTGGCTTACGGACTGAAAAAAAACGTTGGAAAATTTAAACTGGAATTTAAAACAATGGGAAGATAATGGATTTGGTTATTGGATGTTTTACTTAAAAGATACAAAGGAATGGATTGGGCGTGGTGGACTGCGACGCGTGGAAGTAGGCGGAAACATTGAAGTAGAAGTTGGCTACGCACTTATGCCTGAATATTGGGGTCAAGGTATAGCTACAGAAATCGCCCAAACGAGTGTAAAAATAGCTTTCGAGATTTTAGGTTTAGATAATGTGGTTAGCTTCACAAGCACAACCAATATTGCTTCGCAGCGCGTCATAGAAAAAGCTGGTTTTAAATATGAACGCAATATTATCCACGCTGGTTCGCCACATGTTTTATATCGAAAAAAGCGGTAAGCAATATACTCTTTACTAAGTAACAATAAAATCAAATTCACTCTGTTCCATGCTTATTATAAGGGTCAAGACATATTGCAAGTTTTGCCTTGCCAAGCAGCGTAGCAATAACTTGCAATCTGATCTTAACCCTTTCGTTTTAATGAGCTGTACCAGCGCCTACAACTTGTAACGATACATTTTCTACAGGAAACCCATCTGGAATTCCTTGATTAGGAATACCTGGGGCATTATCGATTTCAACTTGTACAGTTTGCGCTTTTCCTGGTGTACCATCCGCTACGCCAAAGGCAGCACGTAAAGGCCCAAAATTTGAAGCTGTAATTCCTGCACTTTCTAGTTGCTGGCCAGGTAAAAGAAGATCAGGCCTTACTAATAATTTATATGCATCAGGTAACAGCGCATTGGGCGCATCACTGTTGTTAATGAATTTAATGCGTATAAAAGATTCTCCCAAGATAGGTGCTAACTTTGGTGACGATATCAACTCGCTAACTCCATACCCAAAAAATGTCGGACAAAATGCTGGATATGTGAATGAAGAAAAAGTACATGCTGCTGGATTAGAGGCAAATTTTGAAAAATCAGTAACAAAAATAATAGCATTCGTGGTATGCAAATCAACTATTACCTCAGCTCTACCTGTACCATCATTCAAAGAGCGTTGCGTAACTTTCCCAACGATTGTCGGTGGTGGTAAAGATAAATCCTTTGCTAACACACCAAACGAATCAACAAGATAAAATAGTGAGCTATCAGCTGGTGACCATCCATTCGTTTTATGTATTGTTACACTCCCAATGGTCACTCTAGGTATTGAACCTTGCGCAGACAGCCAATCATTTATATCCCTACTAATTGTATCTGCATAAGCTGAATTTGTGACTCCGAGTAATATGCAGACTAATAAAGCGAGAAAATATATTTTGCACCGCGAAAATGCTAGGAAATTTGATTGAATCTTCACGATTAGTCTCCTATTAATAATTTGTGTTTTTAATGTTTTGCTAATATTATTTTTACCGCTATTCCTATTAATGTTTTCTTAATACTTATTAGTTCCATATCACCCCGAATAACAGTAAAATACCTGATATTGCATGATAAAATTCATATATATAAATATAGTTTATTGTCATGAAATTACAATTTGATAAAGAATTGTGGTTTTTTAATGAATAGTGGCGTCAAGTATCATTTTGAAACATTTCACGACATAAAATGAATTCGTAGAGACGAAGTTAAAGATGACTTTTAGTGGTTTAATAACACAACGCCATCAATACACCATGCAAAATGATACTTGACTCCATTGTTTATTCAGCATCGGATTCTAAAATGTTTTTTAATGCGATGGCATTATTTTGTTCAGTTTCTTTAGCTCCAAACAATAAGATTATAGTGTGTCTTTGAGCACCATGGCGAAGAGTACTTATATATTCCTCATGTTCTTGTAATTCATTGGCATAGCGTTGCTGAAACTCAGACCATTTTTGCGGGTCATGATTATACCATTCACGTAAAATGTCATTGGGAGATAGTTCTTTTAGCCATAAATCAATCTGCGCGTCATCTTTTGTGAGTCCACTCACCCAGAGTCTGTCTACAAGAAAGCGGAAACCATCTTCTTTTTCGGCTGATTCATAGGTTCTATTTCGGCTAGGTAGCTATACCTTGTTTAAATT
>CAYSGV010000416.1:0-2133 GCA_964430685.1 uncultured Gammaproteobacteria bacterium | reverse complement strand
CGATGATGTCGCAATAGCAACACAAAAGCTTGCTGCTATTATTGAAGCGGCGCAATCAACCGTAGCTATTCAACAAAAAGCAAATGTAAAATTGTTCTCCGAATTTAGGGCGTATCGTTTATTCACAAGGATATTAGAAATACACAAACTGCAATTTAATATGGATAACTGTGAAATTCAGCCGTTATCTTCTATTAATAATTATAGCTACCGTATAACAGATGGTGCTACATCATATTTTCTTCGTATACCACGCCTGATACAAGATGGTTACCGTATTTCAGGTACATATGAGCAACAAAATATGGGGAGAGCACATAGTCTGGGTCTTTATCCTGCAAGGGTATACTATGATGCTGAAAGTTATTCTTATCTTGCTCCATTTTTTTCCGATTACCAATTATTGACGGATAAGAAACTTCAATCATCTCATTTGCTAATTAAACATGTTGTCTCGTCACTGTTAACGTTGCATCAGTCTAAATTATTTGACAATAATTATTGCCCTTTACAATACGATGAGGCAATTTTAGTGCGACTGAAACAACAGCTGTCTAATTTACCCGAAGATATTGATGCGCTCGCTGTTATCTGCCATCGAATTGCAGATTTACTCGATGATACCTGTTCGCAAAAAGTGCCTTGTAACAATGATGTGTCACCTTTTAACATGCTCTATAGGGAAGATTCGCAAACGGTTATTATTTCAGATTGGGAATGTTCCGGCAATTATGATCCATTTTGGGATTTAGCAAAACTTTCTGTTGAATCTAGCTTCACTCCTGAATTAGACCAGCTACTTGTACAACTTTATACTCAAGGAGCAAAACCTGAAGCAATAGCAAGGTTAAATTTGTATAAGATTTTAGTTGAATATCATCTCGGTGTCTGGGCGAAATGGCAGGGGTTGCAAAAAAATACAGCGGCAACCAAAGAAAAATTTGAATATCTATTTTCATCACGTATGGATAATTGTCGAAAGCATATACATGACGCTAACTTTCTAAAGTATATTAATATCGTTAAGGAACAGGCAACTAATACTAATAATCATAAGTTTATCACATTACTAAGGTCAAGAGAGAATTATTGGCAGCTTAATGCTCCTAAAAGTAGTGCATTAAGAACAAAGCTGCAACACTATCCTAATATGGTTAGTTTCTTTAAATCACGTATGCATAAGGTAAATGCATCCAGAGAGAGTACGTTGATTATCTTTAAACCTGATATACAGGCCCAAGGTAACATTGGCGCCGTGCTAACATTTTTGGAAGAACGCAATTTCAGGCCAATTGGCCTAAAAATGAAGGAATTAACCAAAAGTGAAGTTTTCAAGTTGTACCCTAAAATTGCTAATGAAGACACTTGTTTTCATGTAGTTGATTTAATGACCGCTGGTCCGTGTTTAATCATTGTTCTCGAGGCAGAAAATGCAATTACCAAATTATTAAAGCTAAAAGGCAAAACCGACCCGAAACAAGCGAATACCAACACACTGCGTGGGCGATTTGGTACGACCATAAAATGGAATGCTGTGCATTGTTCGGACAATCAAGAAGAAGCAGCAAGGGAAATAGCTTTATTTTTTACACCTGATGAACTGAAAACTTCTTCCTCAGACCCCCAACTTACGAGCAATAATAAGCATAACTACCCGTTGCTTGCTCGCCTATAAAATTAAAGATAGGGTTGCTAATCTACCTTCGGACTTTCCCAGCCAAGATTGATTTGATGAATGAGCATCAACATGGTTAGTACTGCTTCATCAACAAATTTTTGCTCATGAATCGCTGCGTCAACTATTTTTATGGGAATATTTTCATGGGTATTGCTAATAACTGCATTAAAAAAAGCTTTATTAGCCCAAGGATCATGCCATAATCTTAATTTTTCGCCAAACATTGAAAATGGTTTAGCTGGAATAAGAATTGCTACCGTGTCACCAGATTGCATTACTTTGTTCGCTTTATGCGCGATGAATTTACCTATATCAATATTATCCATCGCGTTTGCAAGCATGGCGGTCATATTTGCATCGCATTGAAATAAATGTCGACGCGGATATTTATTTTGTGTAGTAGTAATGTTATCTCGAATAATCATATCTACGCAGCCTGGAACAATAAGCTGTGG
>CAYSGV010000415.1:1447-2135 GCA_964430685.1 uncultured Gammaproteobacteria bacterium | reverse complement strand
CTACCAGCACGCCACTATTTAGAACATCTGACCCCACTAAAAGTAATTCGCACCGATCCCACAAGCATCGCCGCGGTACAATAACAAGTGACCAAACAGATTCACCACGGGTAAATAAAAACAATGATGGCGAACAAGTTCTAAGCGAATCCTCTGAACTAACAAAGCTTTCGTCCACATTTTCGCCTGGTTCTGGCATGTATTTCTCACCGCCACCATCAAATAGAGACAATGGTACAGGAACATGGGTCCCGGCTTTATCTCGCCACCGCGCGGATAGTACAGTTGCCCAACGCGTCAATGCAATAGAAGGTCAATTAGATTCACCACCACGATCTTTCCATGCACAAACATCGCCAAAGAATTCTGACAGTACCAGTTCGCAAAAAAGTAGTCGTTCACCATCAGGCGCAGCTGCTTCACCACCCAATGCACTTGCAACATACACAGCTTCAGGACAAAGGATTTTTGATATATCAGCTGCAGTAACAGCGGCACGCGTAGCAGCAGGAACCGCATCACCGCCCGGGTCGCCAGGAAGTTCGCCTTACCATGCTGCTGTCATGCAACCACCTACCTCAACTGATGTGGCTAAGGCGAGACTAACCCGCACTAACAGTAGTAAACGCGGATTACCTAAATTTTCTACTGATGGGACTTTACTCACACCCGCCCCTCCATCACCTAC
>CAYSGV010000415.1:0-1437 GCA_964430685.1 uncultured Gammaproteobacteria bacterium | reverse complement strand
GCAACAAGAAAACTCTCGAGAGGAGCTGCCACGCCCCCTGTGCCCATTCCAGCTGCTAGCGGACATAATGGTGCCAGGAAGATGCCCGGTCAATTCACGACGGTGGACAACACATTATTACCACCAAAAGACGGGCGCCCGCAGGCAAATGGCAATGGGGCAAAACCTCCAGTTGCAGTAACATTAGCCTCTGTCCCAAGCCAATTTAAATGAGCTCCTGGATTCCATGGTAATTTTACGGTTGTACACATGATCATCGAATAAATTGGTTCAATGTCCCTTGACTAAATTTAAGCAGTTGCGGGCAATGCATCAATAAAAAAATTAATTAGCAATTGTTGATTTTCTTTTTTGATTTGGGCAAATAGTTCCTGCCTTTCTAATATCGCCCTCAAAGGTATTTTCTAATGAACTTATGCGATTGAGTGAAACGCATGACCCCAATGATGCAGAAATTAAGCAGCCTCGTTGCGAAACAAATCAATCGATGCATTTTTTAATCATACCTCTTGAGCTTCCAGCCTAAATAAGCAATAATATTGTTAATTTACAACAGATTAGCATTATTCTTTACTGAATTGCCTCTGCCCTAAAACACATAACAATAGATAAAATTATGCAATTAGCTACTGAAGTGCTTCGACCTGAACTAATCCAGCAATATTTTGGTGCGATTGCTATGGGTGAAGCTGAACGAACCAAACAATTACTCAGCAACAACCGCTCTTTAATTACTGCGCATAATGATAAAGGTTGGAGCGGACTACATTTAGCGGTCGCCTCACAACATGAAGAAATAGCGATGGTTATATTTACTGAGATGACTAACAAAGTAGGGGTTACTTCGTTTGAGCCAGTCGTTTTGGCCCAAGGTACAATCACATTAGCAGACTTTGCGCGCAGCCATCACTGTACGAAACTGGCAGGGTTAATTGATGATATATATTATATTCAACAGAATCCGAACTTGTTCCAAGAGGCTATATTGCCAGCCCCAGTCGCTACGCCTGTTTACCCTGAATTTTTTAATGACGATCAATTAAATGCAGCCATCCACCGTAATGCCGGTGAAATTTTATTTTTAGGCTGGTATTTTCCTTGGAAAAATTATAGAGACTTTGCAATACGAGATAATTGGACCAGAAAGCATATTCTTGATTTAAAAAATAATGGGGCAAATAGAGCTGAGGCAATCAATAGCTCGATAAATATTTTAATTCCGTTAATAAAAAAAGGCCTTGTCATCGCTGTTGTTCCTTCAAGCGACCCTCATAATTTATCACATGGCATTACGGTGCTGGCGCGGGAACTGGCAAAAAAACTTTCGTTAATCGATGGTACAAGTTGTTTGCAAAGAGTGCAGTTGGTGGGCAAAGCAGCTAATGGTGGACCACGGCAAGACGAAGTACACGAAAACAGTATAAACGTAACAAATAT
>CAYSGV010000414.1:0-2138 GCA_964430685.1 uncultured Gammaproteobacteria bacterium | reverse complement strand
CCAACACATCACATAACCAATTTGCCAATAACTCTGCTTCTTTTTCTTTAAATCCGCGTGTTGTAATTGCAGGTGTACCGATGCGCAAACCACTGGTGATAAAAGGTGATTGCGGATCATTAGGCACCGTATTTTTATTCACAGTAATATGTGCACTGTCTAATACCTGCTCTGCATCTTTACCAGTAATGTCTGTGCCCGATAAATCCACCAAAAATAGATGATTATCTGTACCACCAGAAACAATTGGCAAACCACGCCCCATAATGACTTCAGCCATTGCTTTTGCATTATCGAGGATTTGCTGTTGGTATATTTTAAATTCAGGTTGCAATGCCTCTTGTAAAGCCACGGCTTTTGCAGCAATCACATGCATCAATGGCCCACCTTGATTGCCGGGAAAAACTGCGCTATTGAGTTTTTTCTCAATTTCCGGATTGGCTTTTGCCATAATCAAGCCACCTCTAGGTCCGCGTAATGTCTTATGCGTGGTGGTGGTGGTCACATCAGCAATTTGCACAGGCGAGGGGTAAAGCCCTACAGCAACTAAACCTGCAACATGTGCAATATCAGCAACTAAATAAGCATTGACTTTATCAGCGATTGTGCGCAATTTTTGCCAATCCACAAAGCGTGAATAGGCTGAAAATCCGCATTTGTTCCAACGCATCATAGTCAATTAAACCTGTTTTAGCATCTAAACCATAATGTAAAAAATGATAAAGCTTACCGGAAAAATTTACGGGTGAACCATGGGTTAAATGACCGCCATGGGCCAAGCTCATGCCCAATACAGTATCGCCAGGCTGGAGAAGCGCAAAATAAACAGCCGCATTCGCTTGTGAACCGGAATGTGGTTGTACATTAGCATAATCTGCACCAAATAATTTTTTGGTACGTTCAATAGCCAATTGTTCTACGATATCCACATACTCACAACCACCATAATAACGTTTACCTGGGTAGCCTTCTGCATATTTATTGGTTAACACAGAGCCTTGCGCTGCTAAGACGCGCGGGCTCACATAATTTTCTGAGGCAATCAGCTCAATATGGTCTTCTTGTCTTTGTTCTTCAGATTGAATCGCTTGCATCACTTGCGGATCAAATTCAGCCAATGACTTTGTTGTGTCAAACATGCAGGTTCCCTTGTTCTATAAATTTAAAATGTTCGTTATTTTACGCTTTATGGTAATTATCGGCAATCATTCCGCCATGAATCATGGTGGTTGAGGGGTAGGATCTGTGGTGATGGATAGGACAGTTCTGAACCACGACCGTCAGGGAGTGATCACAGAGCAGAAACCATTACTTATTAAACCACTTAACCCAATCAAAATCCGGATCAGCTACTGCAATAAAATGCGGATTTTCGAGGTTTTCCTTACAATTATACTGCAACGGGGCGCCATGCAAATCAAATATTTCGCCGCCAGCCTCGCGCAAAATACAATGACCGGCAGCTGTATCCCATTCCATCGTCGTTGAAAAACGTGGATAACAATCCGCATTTCCTTCAGCGACATAACAACATTTGTAAGAACTTCCCATTTCAATTATTTTAACTGGCATGTCTTTAGGTAAACGTTGCGCCAATTTACTTTTTCCATGCGAACGACTAACGGCCAACACCCATTCGCCAATGTTTTTACGAGTATGGATCATTGTAGGTACTTGATTGGCAACTTGTACCCATGCACCCTCGCCTTTTAACGCAAAATAACAACGCTTTAACACTGGAACATAAACCACGCCCAGAATGGGCTGATGATTTTCAATTAATGCAATGTTTACTGAAAAATCATCATGATGGGCAATAAATTCACGGGTACCGTCCAATGGATCGATTAACCAGTATGAAGACCACTTTTGTCTCTCACTAAAAGATGGAATGGAATCTTCTTCTGATAAAATAGGAAGTTCCGCAGCACACTGTGATAATCCTTCAGTAATGATTTGATGTGCAGTTAAATCTGCTGCGGTAAGCGGTGTATCATTTTCTTTAATATGAATTGGCTGATTGTCTTCATGATAAAACGACATAATCGCTTGCCCCGCGCGTTGTGCAAGCAGCATGGCGGCCTGTAACCTAATGTGTAATTCAGCCGTTTTAAGATGTTCAGTCATCGTTCTTCTGT
>CAYSGV010000413.1:0-2159 GCA_964430685.1 uncultured Gammaproteobacteria bacterium | reverse complement strand
GCGTATTTATGTTTTTCAGCTATATCTTGAGCATGTTCTGCGAGCAATCCATAAATTGTGGCAAGAGCTAGTTCAAACTCATCCGACTTATATTCAATTGTTTCTTTGAGTTCTTTCGAAAGATCGTAAGATAATAGCTTTTGGGTAGTGTTAACTAAATGTTCTGTTATTTTTAGTCCGCCGACAGGATTACCCATTGCGGTTTCAGCAAAAGCATCGCTTTCTTTCATTCTTAAATATTTCAAATAAAATTGAATGTCCACATGTTTATTTTCTAAATTCTGCAGATTGTTATTTGCATTTAAAATGTTTGAATAGGCCTCAAGATTTTCTATTGATTTATCTATATAAGTTTTAGCACCTGGTATGTCGCCAACTATATGGAGCATTATATCTGCAAGAAGACTTTCATATAATAAGGTTAATTCCCGTATATTATTCAAGTTAATAAAGTTATAGGCATGTATAATATGTAAAACATCATTTTCCAAGTCATCTCTATTGTTAGAACCACCAAAGTATTTCTCATGAAAATAATGATGAAGATTAAGATAGAAATCTGTCGCCGGTGATTGCTTTGCTAACCCATTTAGGGCTAAGCTTATTGCATCATGAATAAAAAAGTACCCGGATTGATTTTCTATCAGAGGGTCTTTAAGCTTCCTTATAACGTAATTGCAATAATTTTTACTAATGCCATGAGATGCGATAATTGTACAAAAAGAATCTTTTGAAATCTGTTTCGGTGATAAAAGCCGCAGATAATTTATAACGATTGCTAAATATTTCGGCGATATACGATTCTTTAACTGTTCTATCATTAGCTGGACTGTTGGGAAAATACTTTCATGCAAATCATTTTGTGGCATATTGTTTCTGCGTAATAACGCGATAATTTTATTATAATTTGTAACATAAAATTCTAGCGGCATTGGATTAATATCCGTCATGATGTTTTCACATAACGTATGGGCTGACTGAACAACAACTAATGGAAGAGTACCAGTTGTATTGAATAAAGTTTGTAAATCGAACTTATCGTTAACTGTTTGAGCACATTTAGAATTTATCTTAAATGTTTTATAAAATAATTTTTTTGCCTCATCGTAGTTCAGGAAATTTGAGTTCGCACTGTTAAACGCCAAGATTTCATTTTCTTCGCCCCATGAGGGGGATTGGGTAGTAACTAGTATTTGGCCACCGCTTGTTATATCTAATGTCGGATAATTTTTACGTTCCGTAGCACCGTCAAGTATCAGTAGCCATTTTTTTTCTTTATCCTTAAGCCATTCTTTAAAATAATTACCGTATTTGATTTGTGTATTTCGGTCGTGGCAATCTATATCTAACTCAACAGATTTCTCATTCTTGATTTTAAAAGTTTTAAAACTATTGCAATAACATAATTCCAATTTTTCATTATCTGAGGCATCACACCAGATCAAATAGTCATAAGCACCGCTGGCCCCCATCCTATGAAAAAAATACATTGCAGCCACGGTTTTTCCTGCGCCAGATATGGCATGGTAAACGGCAAGATTGTATTTCTTTAGTTGAATTAGTGTTTCGTAATATATTTTTTTTCGCAACAAAAAAGAAGCTTGCTCATCGAATTTCCTATCTGTAAACCGTTGAGAACGCATATCGCTTAAGACAACAGCGTGATTTCTAATTACACTCTGAACATACTGTTTTAACATATTAACGGCATGGCTGAGATTTAGATAATAAGACTGAGCAAATGGACGAAAGTTATCTACAAAATAAATAAACAATTCTTTTGAATATGAAAAATCGAAACTAATAACCAATGAATATCGTCTATATATCAGGTTAGAGTTGAATGCAGAGACAAAAGGTAAAAGTTGGGCACCCAGTGCTTGCATTACCCGCACAAATAATTCTTCTCGCTCAACAAACGATTTTATGCGACTAGGCAAATTTACTACAAGCCTGCCTTCCCCACTAGCCAATACTTCTCTTAATGGTAGTGGGCTTATGCGTTTGGGCCGCCAGGTCCTTGCGGTGCCGGATTCTCTTTCGGTGATGCAGCAGGTGCCAGTGATGGTGCTGCAAGTAATCCAATATTCCCACTATTTAATGCGGCTACACTATGTGCCAATCGTGGCTCATCTGTGAAGACTTCTTCTACCCTGTAA
>CAYSGV010000412.1:0-2161 GCA_964430685.1 uncultured Gammaproteobacteria bacterium | reverse complement strand
TACTTGGTGAAGGCAAAGAGCTAGAAAAATTGTCAAAACTCATGCCCGCAGTTGCACATAGACTCAATGATGATGGCAGTACACAAGACGTCACGCTGGATATATTAAGAATTGACGATCGTGTTTTGGCTAAACCGGGA
This sequence comes from uncultured Gammaproteobacteria bacterium, assembly GCA_964430685.1. Classification (GTDB taxonomy): domain Bacteria; phylum Pseudomonadota; class Gammaproteobacteria; order CAYSGV01; family CAYSGV01; genus CAYSGV01. Next base: position 2,021 of record CAYSGV010000412.1, on the reverse strand, counting down.
GAAAAAATTCCAGCCGATGGTATCGTTATTGCGGGAATCAGCAGTGTAAATGAATCCATGTTAACGGGGGAATCCAAACCAGTATTGAAACAAATTGGCGCGCAAGTTATTGCTGGTGCAATCAACGGTGAAGGCGCGCTAACCATACAAGTTAAAAAAACGGATAAAGATTCTTATCTGGCACAGGTCATTGAATTAGTTAAACTGGCGCAAGAAAGTAAATCTAGAACACAAGATATTGCCAATCGCGCGGCCAGTTGGCTCACACTCATCGCATTAACAGGGGGTAGCATAACACTAATGTATTGGCTAGGCTTTACAGATGCCACATTAGCCTTTGCTTTAGAGCGAACCGTGACGGTCATGATCATCACTTGTCCCCATGCTTTGGGTTTAGCTGTTCCTTTGGTTATAGCGGTTTCAACAGCTATTGCCGCCCATAATGGGCTCTTAATTCGCAATAGAGCCGCATTCGAATCGGCGCGAAAAATTAATGCGATTGTTTTTGATAAAACAGGAACATTAACGGAAGGGCAATTTGGAATTACAGATATATTATTATTCACCACTGAAAATTTTGATGAGCAAGCATTACTTAATTATGCAGCTGCAATCGAATCACATTCAGAACATCTTATTGCAAAAGGAATTGTGCAATCGGCGCATCTCTTTTGGGAAGTCACTAATTTTAAAGCTATTCCAGGCATAGGTGCACAAGGTGTTGTGCATGGTCATTCGGTTAAAGTTGTTAGTCCAAGTTTCATACAAACAAATACCATAGAAATAAATCAACAAAGACAAGTTAATGAATTGATGGTACAAGGCAAGACAGTTGTTTTTGTGCTGATTGATGATATGCCTATTGGTGCGATTGCATTGGCCGATATGATTCGCAAAGAGTCTAAAGATGCAATTAAACAGCTAAAAAAAATGAACATCCATTGCATGATGTTAACCGGCGATAATAAGCAAGCGGCCAAATGGGTTGCAGAAGGTATTGGCATTGATGAATATTTTGCCGAAGTGTTGCCACAAGATAAAGCGGCTAAAATTAAAGAAGTATCTTTACGTGGGCTTACCGTTGCGATGATCGGTGATGGCATTAATGATGCGCCTGCACTCGCGCAAGCGGATGTGGGAATAGCTATAGGTGCAGGTACTGACGTGGCGATTGCAACAGCGGATATCATCTTGGTCAAGAACAATCTCATGGATGTGGTTGCAACCATTGCTTTGGCACGTGCCACTACTCGAAAAATGATCCAAAATCTGCTTTGGGCGACGGGATATAATGCACTAGCTATGCCACTGGCCGCCGGCATTTTATTTAACTACGGCATTCTGCTTTCACCAGCCCTAGGTGCGGTACTAATGTCACTCAGCACCATTATTGTTGCAGTCAACGCGAAGTTGCTACGAATTAAATAAAATTCGCTTTCATGCCATTTATTAATTGTCTTTTGGGCAAAATGACATAGACTTTGCGCAACAAGTGAAACAGGTTAAAAGGATGTTCATGCAACTTACATTTTTGGGGGCAACAGGCTGCGTTACGGGCTCAAAATATTTACTAGAGGTCGATAACAAAAGAATTTTGATAGATTGCGGACTTTTTCAAGGACAAAAAGAGTTGCGCTTACGTAATTGGGATCCACTGCCAATTGACCCACACACCATTGATGTTGTCATCCTTACTCATGCACATATCGACCACACAGGCTATTTACCGTTATTGGTACGCAGTGGGTTTAGCGGCCCAATATATGCTACTCCTGCCACCAAAGATTTATGTACAATATTGTTACCAGATAGTGCGCATTTGCAAGAAGAAGAAGCTTTTTACGCCAATAAACTGGGCTATTCCAAGCATCACCCAGCTCTGCCACTTTATACACAAACAGATGCGTGGCATGCGCTCAATTTATTTAAAACCATAGAATATTCCACTTGGTTGCCACTGTCTGATAACATCAGTTTTAGTTTTCTATATGCTGGACACATCTTAGGCGCAGCATTTATTT
>CAYSGV010000411.1:0-2173 GCA_964430685.1 uncultured Gammaproteobacteria bacterium | reverse complement strand
TTCATTTTGCCTAATAGTTTCACCATCACAATAGCTGTAAGCGTAGAGATAGTTGTCGCTAGCAATGCGGTGGTAATGATAACCGTTGGTTGTTCGGCACCACCAGCGGCTAACAATGCAATAGCTGATGCCGGAATCAGTTGCACGCTCGAGGTATTGACCGCTAAAAAAGTAACCATCGGGTTGCTGGCAATTTTGGGATAAGCATTTAGTTTTTGTAATTCTTCCATAGCGCGTATACCAAAAGGGATTGCCGCATTATTTAATCCGAGCATATTGGCAGATATATTCATCACCATGGCGCCCATCGCAGGGTGGTCGTGTGGTACTTCTGGAAATAGCCAACGTAAGAGCGGCGCAAGCAATTTAGCTAACATACGGATTAAGCCACTTTCTTGGGCTATTTTCATTATTCCCATCCAGAGGGCCATTACTGCCAAGAGCGTCAGCGATAATTCTACGGCTGTTTTAGCTTGCGCGGTTACCGCATTAACCACATCCGTTAGGGTACCATGAAACATTGCAAAAATGGTGGCAAATAACATTAAGCCAAGCCAAATAATATTGAGCATCTTATTGTTTCCAGTTCAGGTAAACTAAGTTGCTTACTATCATAACAGCCTTATAGAAGGTCGGCAAAGCACTGTAATACTTCATGTACCCTCGAGTTCTTCATTCAGTTCTGCCCCGCGGAGTAAGCAGCACGGATGCTTACTCCGCGCTACGAAAAATCATCCATCCATCCAGAGAGGTTTAGGGAATATTTTTCTTGAAGCAAATAAAGCGCAGGAAGCCGGTGGCTGACGAGCCATTGCGGAAAGATAAATATCCCTAAACCTCTACCACTACCACCACATCTTATTGAATTATAAATAATTTCATTTATTCATCATTGAATCACTAAAAAAATTAACTTTTACAAGTCATTATTTGTTCTACACTTAACATATTAAGTGGAGAGAACGATGAAAACAGCATTAAATGTACAGACGAGCCATCAACTGACATTAACACCACAACTACAACAGGCCATTCGTTTGTTACAGTTATCTACCATAGACTTACAATTAGAAATACACCATATGTTGGCCATCAATCCTTTTTTACAATTAGAAGAAGAAGCATTTGAACTGAATGAAGATTTAGCGGCAATCAAAAGTGAAGAGGACTTCCAAACCGCTGCCAACGAACGCATTCATACAGAAAATTCCCGTGCGCAACAACGCGAGGCTTTAGTTAAGGCAGAAATTTTTGAGCTCACCAATGAATATGTTTTCAACGATATTGAAGAAGGCACTGCCTCAGCCAAATACACACCATTTACCGATGAAGAACATGATTTTGAAGACTTTTATGTTAATGAACCCTCATTACAAGAACATTTATATCGACAAATGGCACTCGCCAATATTAATGACATCGATAAATTATTGGCTACGGCTATTATTGATGCTATTGATAACCAAGGTTGGCTGACTCTTTCCTTAGAAGATATTATTACCAGTATTAAACCCGATTTACCCGAAGGTGTGGAAATTGAACGTGATGAAGCCGAAGCCGTACTGCGACGCATACAAAATTTTGATCCACCCGGCGTCGCCGCTCGCGATTTACGCGAAAGCTTATTATTACAATTGCAACAAAAACCCAGTTTTACACCTGCGCGCGACCTGGCGATACAATTAGTTGATCAACATTTAGACGAATTAGGGCATCACAATACCAAAAAGCTACAACGCCAATATAAAGTTGATGACGATCGCTTTACTGATGCCATAAAACTCATTCGTTCACTCAACCCTAGACCTGGCAACCAAATTAATCCTTTAGAATCCAATTACATTATTCCGGATGTGATTGTGAAAAAAATTAAAGATCAATGGGTAGCTGAACTCAATGAATGCGCATTGCCTAAAGTACAGTTGAATAAGTACTATACCCATTTAATTAAGCAATTGAATAATAATGAACAAACCAGCTCAACCCGTGGTCAATTACAAGAAGCACGATGGTTCATTAAAAGTATTGCCAGCCGCAATGAATCCTTACTAAAAGTGGCCAATAGCATTGTTAACCATCAAAAGGCGTTCTTTGAAAAAGGTGAAGAAGGCTTAAAACCACTTATTCTAGCCAATATTGCAGAAGATGTAGGCTTACATGAATCTACCGTATC
>CAYSGV010000410.1:0-2177 GCA_964430685.1 uncultured Gammaproteobacteria bacterium | reverse complement strand
CTCATCGCAAGAGTTCACTCAAATTGATTGCAGGATTCTAAATTTTTAAAGAACATTAATATCGTCATCAATAACGGCTTTTTCTTCTCAGTAGCCACCGCTTACTTAATCCTTGATTAGGACAATGACGAATCCGAGATTCTATCGCTTTCCAGCCTTAAGTCAATAGCGCACATTGGTGTGCGAAATTGTTAGGGGGTATAAGTCAAAACTTTGGCTTATAATTTGATAATATTACATAAAATTTGATTAAAACTCTTTTCATTCCACGCAAAATGACTATCCTATGCGATTTGCGTATCCTAGATTCGGTGGCTGGTCACGATTTATAAGGCAATAGATTGATTTATCACGTAGTAAAAATTTGCGTAGTCACCTGCTTGGTGATGAGTCAAATTTTTACATAGTGAGATAAATTAAGATGTTGCCTTATAAATCGTCACTCAACAGCTGAATCTAGGTTTATAATATAATATGTTATGGATAAATAAGGGCTAAAACATGGGTGAACCAGAAGTAGTACTGGTTGTTGAAGACGATGGGACCATCGTTCACCTATTTAAGCAAATTTTGGGATCTGCAGGCATGACCACACTCTGTGCCCAAAATGCCGAGGAAGCTTTACAGTTATTTGATGAAAAAAAACCTCAGGCAATGCTGCTTGATCTTAATTTACCCGACGGCGACGGCTACAGTATTTGTAAGAATATTCGTTCTCGCACTTCAGGGCACCATATACCGATTATTATTATTAGCAGTCGCGAAGATTTAAATTCAATTGAACAAGCTTATGCTTGTGGTGCAACTGACTATTTTACCAAACCCGTACATTGGCCAACCTTAGCACACCGTATTCGCTATTTAATTGGTGCCTGTGAAGTTTATAAAAATTCAGACGCAAACCTCACGCATAATAAACAAGCCGAAGCCAAGCAACAATTACAAGAAAAATTATATAGTCTCACTCATTATGATTCACTCACTGGGCTTGCGAACCGGCAAACTTTTCTAGAACGATTTGAAATTGCAGTTGCTACGGCCAAAAGTTATCAACATCATATTTCAGTGCTCTTAGTTGATTTAGATCATTTTGCCCGTATTAATGAAGCGTTTGACCATCAAATAGGTGATCAATTACTTATAGAGATAACGCAACGTTTACAAGATATTTTACAAAAAATAAATCGCTTACAAGTATTTTCTGTGCATGATTTAAATTTTTCATTGGCCCGTATTGATGGCGATGAATTTGCAATACTGCTTATATCCAATCTTAAAAATCAACAAATTGCCAAAATTGCGCAACATATTATCACTGCATTAAATCAACCCACCCTTATTCAGAACCAAGAAATCACCGTTGGTTTAAGTATTGGAATTGCGGTTTATCCTGATGATGGCGAACAACCCGCACAACTTTTAAAAAACGCTGGCGTTGCCTTGCATCATGCAAAAAGTAAACAAAAAAATAGTTACCAATTTTACAATGATACAATTAATTGCTATGCACAAAATAAATTGTTATTAGAAAATGATTTGTATCATGCCTTAAAAAATGATGAATTTATTTTATATTATCAGCCCAAAATAGACTTAAAAACAGGTCAGCTCATTGGCGTTGAAACGCTTATTCGTTGGCAACATCCACAACATGGCTTACTCTCACCTGATGATTTTATTACCCTTGCCGAGGAAACAAACTTAATTATTGAAATTGGTTATTGGCTCATTAAAATGGCGTGTTTACAAACCAAATACTGGCATGAGAAATATCATCCTAGTTTACAAGTAGCCATTAATCTTTCCATGAAGCAATTTAATGATAAATCTCTTATTGCTAATATCAATAATATTTTAAATGAGATCGCTTTTCCGCCTAAATATTTAGAATTTGAGTTAACAGAAAGTGTTTTATTTAACAACGATAACGCTACGGTGAACGCCTTATCTAGTCTGAAACAATTGGGCGTGCGTTTAGCAATTGATGATTTTGGTACCGGTTATTCTTCGCTGCAATATTTAAGTCAATTCCCTTTAGATGTAATTAAAATTGATCGCCAATTTTTAAATGAAGATAATCCTGCGAATAAAGCAATTGTTCAAGCAATTATTTATTTGGGTCACGCATTAAATTTGTCGGTGGTTGCTGAAGGCGTAGAAACATTGAGTCAATTAGC
>CAYSGV010000409.1:0-2204 GCA_964430685.1 uncultured Gammaproteobacteria bacterium | reverse complement strand
CCAGAAATGCGACGTGGCATTACTGAATTAAACGGTGAAGGGGAAGTGGTTGGTGGCATCATCGTCATGCGTTTTGGTCAAAATGCAATGCAAACCATAGCAGGCGTTAAAGAAAAGTTAGCACAACTGCAAAAAAGCTTACCGTCAGGTGTTGAAATTGTCACCAGTTATGATCGCTCGAATTTAATTGAACGCGCAATTAGCACCTTACGCGATAAATTGCTTGAAGAATTTATGATTGTCTCACTCATCTGCATCGCCTTTCTTTTTCATTTTCGTTCTTCTTTAGTCATTATTTTAAGTTTACCGATTGGCATTCTGGTTGCACTCATCGTCATGCGCCAGCAAGGCATTAATGCAAATATCATGTCCCTGGGAGGAATTGCGATTGCCATCGGTGCAATGGTCGATGCAGCCATTGTGATGATAGAAAATGTCCACAAACATCTAGAGCATACTACACTAACTGCCGAAAATCGTTGGCAGATTATTCAGCAGGCAACATTAGAAGTCGGACCAGCATTATTTTTCTCATTACTTATTATTACGTTTAGTTTTTTACCTATCTTTACGTTACAAGCGCAAGAAGGAAGATTATTTGCACCACTAGCTTATACCAAAACGTATGCGATGGCTGCCGCTGCTGGTCTATCCATTACCTTGGTTCCGGTGCTGATGGGCTATCTTATTCGTGGCAAAATAAAACCAGAGCAACAAAATCCACTCAATCGTATTTTACTTGCGACTTACCGGCCTATGATACAAACCATATTAAAAGCGCCGAAAATCGTATTAACCATTGCGCTAATCGTTATACTCATTGGCTTTTGGCCAATCACCCAGCTGGGTGCAGAATTTATGCCTGAATTAGACGAGGGTGATTTACTGTATATGCCGACCACTTTTCCAGGCATTTCTGCAGGTAAAGCAAGCCAAATCTTGCAACAAACCGATAAACTCATTCACAGTTTTCCTGAGGTCAAAACTGTATTTGGCAAAATTGGTCGTGCAGAAACTGCTACCGATCCGGCACCACTATCAATGATTGAAACAACGATTCAATTTAAACCCAAAAGCGAATGGCGTAGCAGCATGACTATGGATAAGCTACGCATGGAACTTGAATCACGAGTTAAATTACCTGGATTATCCAATACCTGGGTAATGCCTATTCGTACACGTATAGACATGCTGGCAACGGGTATTAAAACACCGGTTGGCATTAAAATTGCGGGTAGTGATTTGAATGTGATTCAATCTATTGGTCAACAAGTTGAAACCGTAATCAAACAAATTCCGGGTACTGTTTCTGTATTTGCAGAGCGCGTAGCCAGTAGTCGTTATATTCATGTTGATATTAATCGTGCGCAAGCGGCACGATATGGGCTCAATATTGAAGACATACAAAATAATATTGCAACAAGCATCGGTGGTATGAATATTACACAAACCGTTGAGGGAAGAGAACGTTATCCTGTTAATTTACGTTATCCACGTGAGATGCGCGACTCACTCGAAAAATTACAACAATTACCTATTGTCATGTCTCAGGGTGCTACGGTACCACTCAGCGAATTAGCGAAGATAACGATTACTGAAGGTCCTGACATGATCCGTAGTGAAAATGCACGCTTAAACGGCTGGGTTTATATTGATATTGCCAATCGCGATTTAAGTTCTTATGTTACAGATGCGCAACATCTAATCAATAAACAAATCAAATTACCCGCAGGATATTCAATCGCATGGGCTGGACAATATGAATACCTAGAACGTGCAAAAGAACGCTTATCAATTGTCGCACCATTCACCTTAGCCATTATTTTCTTATTACTCTATCTTAATTTCAGACGATTGACGGAAGTAATTATTATTCTCGCTACCTTACCGCTCGCCTTAGTGGGTGGCATTTGGCTATTGTACTTATTAGGTTATCAATTATCAGTGGCCGTTGGGGTTGGCTTTATTGCCTTAGCCGGTGTAGCTGTTGAAATTGGCGTTGTCATGTTGGTTTATCTCAATCAAGCATTTATAAAACACCAGAGAATTGCAGAAAAGGAACAGCGTGCATTCACTCAAAAAGATGTGCAAGCCGCCATTATTGATGGTGCCTTATTGCGGCTGCGTCCTATTATGATGACTGTTTCAGCCATTATTGGTGGCTTACTTCCCATCATGTTTTTTGGCGGAACAGGTTCAGAAGT
>CAYSGV010000408.1:0-2270 GCA_964430685.1 uncultured Gammaproteobacteria bacterium | reverse complement strand
TCTGCAGGCACGCCCAGAAACGGTAAAAAGCCAAAGCAAGCAACAACAAGTTATCGAGCGTTATTCTTTAGCTAAGAAAGGCAAGGTATTAACGCAAGGTCAAAGTATTGGACAACGTGTAGGCAATGGTGTGGCGCGCATCATATTATCGCCTAAGAATATGCAGGCATTGCAACCAGGAGAAATTTTGGTCACCGATATGACAGACCCAGATTGGGAACCAATTATGAAGCGTGCGTCTGCTATAGTAACCAATCGCGGTGGACGTACTTGTCATGCAGCAATTGTCGCGCGTGAGCTTGGTATTCCTGCAGTTATTGGGTGCGGAAATGCAACCGCTGTCATAAAGCAGAAAACACCAGTTACCGTTTCTTGTGCTGAAGGACAAATTGGCTATGTTTACCATGGTCAATTTCCATTTACGGTTAATAAAATTTCGATACAAGATATGCCGAAATTACCTGTAAAAATATGTATTAACTTGGGTAATCCAGAAAAAGCTTTTAGCAATCAATTTTTGCCGAATGATGGGGTAGGGTTAGCACGTTTAGAATTTATTATTGGCAACATGATTGGCATTCACCCTAATGCTGCACTTCATTTTGAAAAGTTACCGCAAAAACTTAAAAATCAAATTCAGCAAAAAACTGCCGGGTATAAAAATCCAGTTGAGTTTTATACAGAGAAACTTCGTGAAGGTATTTCGATTATTGCGGCAGCGTTTTACCCCAAAGAAGTTATTTTTCGTTTTTCTGATTTTAAAACGAATGAATATGCCAACTTACTCGGTGGTCAAGCTTACGAACCGCATGAAGAGAATCCGATGTTGGGTTTTCGCGGTGCTTCTCGTTATAAAGATGAGCGATTCACTAAATGTTTTGAATTAGAATGCAAAGCCTTTAAACGTGTGCGCGAAGAAATGGGTTTGGACAATGCCCAAGTGATGGTTCCATTTGTGCGCACTGTTGCAGAACTGCGCGAAGTCATTGAGGTTTGTGAAAAATATGGTTTAAAACGTGGGGTGGGTAACCTTAGAATTTATACCATGTGTGAAATACCTTCTAATATTGTGTTGGCCAAGGAATTTTTAAAGTATACGGATGGTTATTCAATTGGCTCCAATGATTTAACACAATTGGTGCTAGGTTTAGATCGAGATTCCAGTTATGTAGCATCTATTTTTGATGAACGTAATGAAGCAATTAAAATACTTTTACGTCAAGTAATCGCTGAATGTAACAAGCAGGGTAAATATATTGGGATTTGTGGCCAAGCACCCTCGGATCATCCTGATTTTGCGGAATGGTTAATGCAAGAAGGCATACAAGCAATGTCTTTGAATCCAGATACAATCGTTGCAACCTGGTTGATGCTTGCTCAGAAGCTGAGGAAAAAAACATAACAATCTTAGTGGTTTATTACTATTGCTATATCAAAAAAATACATTAAAATCGGGTTAACTGATATGGAATAAAAGGGAGTGCGTCATGAGACTTTACAACCAAAGAATAATATTAAGTTTGCTATTATCTTTAATGTGTGTAGTTGCACTTGCTGTAGCTAAACATCCGCAGAATAATGGGACGTTAATCCATATTGTTAATATTCAAAAAAGCCACAAAGTCAATCAGGTCGTAGGCGATCAAAAAGCTTATTATTCTATGCAAATTGAATATCCTCTTGTCTATGTCAGGAATAATACACATGTTAAAGAATTAAATGATTGCATCCAGCAAGAAGTGACGCAAGCAGTTGAAAATTTCCGCAATAACATAGCCACTCCTGCAGAATTAAAAGATTTGCAGAGTAAAATGAAAGGCGAGCCTTTAAATGCGCAAAGCAATACATTCTCAATGTCCTACAAGTTGATTAATCAAAGCAATGACATCTTTAGTATCCGTTTTAGAATAGATACATATATTCATGGTGCTGCACATGGTAGTACTGAATATAAAATAGTTAATTATGATCTTAAACAAGGTAAACAACTAGCTCTGCCGGATTTGTTTAAATACAATGGTAATTATTTAACTACGCTTGAGAATTATTCGCGTGACCAATTAGACAAAAAATTGCTGGACCCTAAAAATCTGGATCCGAAATATCCTGAGCAAGCACAGATGATGCGTGATCAAATTAAAGATGGAACAAAAGCTAAATTGTCTAATTATTTAATTTGGAACATTGGTGATAAAGGATTACTGCTTACTTTTCCTCCTTATCAAGTTGCAGCTTATGTTTATGGTACACAAGAAGTGTGGATTCCTTAT
>CAYSGV010000407.1:0-2295 GCA_964430685.1 uncultured Gammaproteobacteria bacterium | reverse complement strand
TCAACGTCGACATGTGCCTGAACAAATGGTTACCGTTGTGTTAACCGTACCAGCTGAGGGGCTAGCCATTGCCCATGTTATGCATCAAGCAGGTTTAGCCACTAGTGTCTCGGCAGGGGGGCGTTTGATTGAACAAGGCGGTGTGCGGTTGGACGGTGAACGCGTCGAAGACAAAAAGCTGCATTTAATGGCTGGAAGAACCTATACCTTGCAAGTGGGTAAACGACATTTTGCTAAAATTGTCTGTGAGTAAAAAATTCATTAAGGCTTCTTTGTGTATCGGATTATGGACTTTCGTTATATATTTCCAGCATTTTCTACTAAACTTAAGTATTCCTTAAGTATAATCTGGTAGAGTAACAATTAATGGTAATGAATCTATATAGCGTTTTGAGATCTAGGGGGAGTTAAAATGAATGAACGTTTGACAAAACTTAAAAAATTCTTGGCAAACGAAATTGCACGCGGTAATTTGAACCGATTTAAGCTATTTTTGGAACTTGCCCAAACAACCGCTACTGATCGTAATAATGCAATCCGTAGTCAACTCTTACCGAATCCAGCAGAAGAAAAAGACGCATATAATGAGATCGTTGACTTTGCAAATCATGCAGCGCCAATCAGTACACGTGAATTTATCGCGCTGTTTACTGAAGGTGATCCACACAATCCATCTTTAACTTTTTTAATTGCACAAAAAGCATATTCCCAGTACTGGCATAACTTTGTTAACCGAGCAGCCAATAAACCGCCAATTGGTCAATTAACGGATTGGGATGCATATATTTATGAACTTGCAGAATCAGAAAATAGAAAAAGAGAAGGTCGGCTAATAAAAGAAGAACTTAAAAAACTTTACACTAGAATATCTGAAGCTGATGTTCCTAATGCAGATAATCGAAGTGGCCGCGAAGAAGCGAAGCAAATTTATAAAGCGCCAGAACCACGTACACGTTGGGGACGAAGAATTTTATTGATTGCATTGAACATCTTTGTTCCGCCCGTACTCATATGGAATATATTAAAATTTAGTATGACATTTCTGTTCGGTCGACTGGTAGGGCGAGCCATGTTACAACCGGATCAAGTTGTGGTAGATCCCTCTGCCGCTAAAGAATCAAGACGCCCGCTTACTTTAGAAGACGCAAATGACCGATTAGATAAGTATAAAAGAACAGTTAATATAAATTTGGCTTATAATTTAGCAATTGGCAATCGCGACGTAACCAGTGATGATCCATCTTTGCCCATTAAAATTGGTGACCGAATTTATCGAAATGGCATCGATCAATATGGAGACCAACAAGTTTTTGTCGCTATGCGGAATTTTCATGTTCGTGTTGATGCAAAAACAGAAGTAGACACAATAGAATTTTATCACCCTAAGAAAACAGTCACTGAGCAAAGTTATATTGTTTATATGAATGATTCTGCGCGTGTTTATCAACAAGATTTGGGTGTAGTGTCAATTGCGCCGAGCGACGCAAATGCAGCAACTGAAGCAGCAGAAAGTGAATTGATAACTGATGCCGTTACAACCGGTGCTAATGTAGTTTGTTTTAACTGGCAGACAATGTATAACAGTAGTGGTCCAGCAAACAACGAAGATGATTTAATGTGGGCAGGTGTTGCGCATATTGAGCGTTTACTTGCTAAAGGTATCCCGCCTGAAAAAATTACCTTGCGTGGCGACGGCATGGTTGGTGGTCCGGTGGCAGCAAAAGTTGCCGAGTATTTTTTAGATCAAAAAATAAAATTAAAAGAAGCGCTGGTACGTCCACCGTCAACCAATACTAATTTAACGGTTGGCCGTATACGACGCACTGGTATTACAGGTTACAAAGAAAGTTTTATTGGTATAGCTTTAGGTTGGCTTGCTTATCCATTTGTTGGCTTTTGGTATCACGTGACCAGTTGGCCAATGAATACAATAAGTGCTTATCGTGCAATGCCCAATGAAAATAAATGTCACATTGTAGTCCGCTCGCCGAAACAAGAACGTGATAATGATTATAGTGGTGCAGAAAACGATAGAATTTCCAAGAAATTGGATGATGAAGAAGTGCCTCATTGGTCTTCACTGGATAAAGCACTGCAAAAAGAACGTAGAGAATTAAAAGAAGCTTTTAGCAATTCTATTCAAAATGTAAAAAATGCAGTCGGGTTGGTGCGTGCCAATCCTGAAGCAGCTGTTCTTGATCGATACGTTGAACAATTAACAAAATTAAGTCATTTTGTTCGTCGCGGACATAAATTCATTGCGGAACAACATGCACGTGGTCATTATATGCCCTT
>CAYSGV010000406.1:0-2300 GCA_964430685.1 uncultured Gammaproteobacteria bacterium | reverse complement strand
AACTTCATGACCAAAATCTTGGAATAAACGCAATTTATTGAGCAACACCGTATGCCCCAAATGGAGATCAGCTGCTGTGGGATCAAAACCCAATTTAACACGTAATTTACGGCCGCTGGCTAATTTTTGCAGTAATTCATCCTCAGCGATGATTTCCACGGTACCGCGTTTAATTTCTGCAAGCATTTCTTGCGGTGATAACTGTGCATTGTGATTCGCCATGATAACTCCTATGCCCTCACCCTACCTCTCTCAACAAAAAGTGGGAGAGAGATATTGGAAAGCCACATTAATGTTCTTAACACCCCTTCAAATCAGTAAAGCTAAGGTGTTTTATATAAATAAATATCTGGCGCTAAGTTACCTGATTTTTGAGTGGGAAGGAATATATTAATAGAATATTAGGATGTAGGAAAATTCTTCGTAGCGCGTCCTGCGGAGCTAACGCTACGAAGAATGACGCAAATTAGGCTAATGGACTTGGGGCAGGTGGAACTGCAGGTGGCAGGTTATTCCCACCGGCACGAGTAATCTGCGTATTATCATGACGATCAATTTCCCTTAAATCTAATTGACGTATATGTAAATATGAAGCGTTAATAGAGGCGCCATCTGCGCGTTGACGCCGTACATTTTCACCTGCAAGCAATCGACGTGGATCTCTGCCTTCATCATTTGCACGAGCATCTTCATCCACTTGCAGTTGATAAGCTCGTAATTTGTGGGGTTGATTGAAATGGTTACAGTTAAAAAATGTATCAGGATGAGACATTTCTCTGACTTTTTTACATAATTCGCTTTCATTAGTGTAATTATCACTAGCTGGATCATCACCAGGATTAAGTTGTGTTGCATACTCCTGATATTGTCTGACCAGTGCATCTTTTTTCATGGTTAGTTCTTGCAGGAGTTGCGGATTGACCACGTTAAGACCATTATCAGGATTATTTAGCCTTTCAATCTGGGCATTCAATAGCGCAATTTTAGGCTCTAGTGCAGCTAATTTTTGCTGGGCATCCGTCAATACTGCTCTAAGCATAGGCAGCCTGACCAATGTTGATGCAGCACCTCTATATCTAAAGACATTCGGTTCCGCATCTGCGGACGTTTTCTCAAATCTTGCTAAGACTTCCGTTAATGATGCCTCTGCACCAATAATGTGTTTTATGCCTTTAACATTTCCATTATCATCTTTCGCTTTACTATTTAGATCATTTTCTATATCAGCCATTTTTGCTCGCAGTTCAACTACTGCCGCCTCAAACCTTGCTCGTATTTCTGCAGCTTCGGCTTGTGCCTTTGCACCTTTGGCTTGTTCCACTTTTTGAATCAGTGCTGAATCTTCTCTAACTCTAAGATTCTCGTAGGTTTGTGACATTTCAGCAGCATGTCTCTGCATAGCTTCTGGTTTAACATCACCTTGATTAATCACGCCCACTTGTAATATTTGCATACCTGCCATTGAATCAGCGAGGTAATCTGGATTACCGGTTATGGCAACATTGTTTAACGGCTTATCAGGGCTAACAAGATCATTATGTATTTGCTTGATCGCATACATGGCCATTGCAACACGACTAACGTTGCTGGCAATTTTTTGTTCTGGCGTTTTTTTAGTAAAAAAGCCAAGTAGTTTACTGCCCATGCCAGGTTCTTTTAAATCTTCTTCATTAACTCGATAAACACCATCTATGTACTGAATAGTAATGGGTGGCTTTACACCTTCATACACAAAGGTTTGATTGGAACGTTGATTCACTGAAGCCAAATTTCGCCTTGCTGTTTGACCAGTAGGATCAACTTGGATATGACTTCTATCCTTAGGTGAATATTCTATATGGCGCGCGAGTCGAAAATCTTCACGTATTTGTGAGCTATGAATTTGTTGTGCATTAGCAAATTCGCGGTTAAAAGCAGCTTCTGGATTACCATTTAAATGTGCTGCCAACCTTTGTGTTAACTCACCCGCCAACACAGCCATTTCAGCGGGGTTTAAAGGCGTTCCGCCAGCAGCCCTCTTTGCAAGTTTAAGCCTATTTTTCACAAACTCATTTATTTCGGCAACAGCCAACATTTGTCGAATGGCTTCGCTTTGATAAGCAATAGCGGCATTGGTACATTCTTCCAGATAAGCATTAAGTTGATTTTGGAAGGAAGTTTTTTCTTCAGGAGTTAAGGCTCTAGGAGCGAGAGGACCTCGAGTGGTCCTAATATTTCTTGCCAGCTGAATAAGACGTTCTGCGTCGATGGAGATATTTGAATCATTATTTATTACTTGTACTCGTCGTCTAATAGCATCC
>CAYSGV010000405.1:0-2331 GCA_964430685.1 uncultured Gammaproteobacteria bacterium | reverse complement strand
CCAAAACGAATTTCATCATTTGTTGATTCTATTACTACACTCAGGTGGTAACCATTAAATGCAATGGGCAAGGTACATTCGTCCGACTCATCCGAAACACAAAACGCACGAAACAATGCAAACGATGCAGCAAAAAACGCATCTGGTGTTTGATTATTTGTTGTCGCTTCTTTATTTTTGTTCATCTCATTTCAATGTAAATATTGTTTTTAGGATAATTCAAAAAGAATTGATTCTATATGGGCAACACCCTGCTTGCAACTTGTTTTTCACCCGCTTACAATTGACAATCGTTACAAAACACGGTGCTTCTGCCTTGTATTCGTACAGCATTTAGCAAGCGCGCACAATTTGGGCAAGGTTGATTTTCACAACCATAAACTTGGATGACACTGCGAAAATAACCAGGCTTGCCATCGGCACGTAAAAAATCTTTGAGGGTTGTACCCCCTTTGGCAATCGCTTGTTTTAATATCGCCTTAATTGCTTTCACAATCGCCACACATTCTGCTTTTGTTAAAGTTGCGGCTAATCGTTGCGGGTGAATGCGCGCGCGAAACAAACTTTCAGCGACATAAATATTCCCCACACCCACAACAACCTGTGCATCCATCAATACACTTTTTACTGCGCGCTTACCGTTTTGCACACACTGATATAAATAGTCGCTATGAAAATGTTTCGACAATGGTTCCGGCCCCAAATGCTTGAGCAACGGATGTGAATGGGCATCATTTTTAATCCACAACCATGCACCAAAACGTCGTGGATCGGTATAACGTAAATGAATACCGTTCGTTAAAATTAGATCAATATGGTCATGTTTTCCATGTGCCTTTGGTTTTTTTAAAACGTGTAGACGTCCAGACATACCTAAATGCACTAAAATTGCCGCTTGGTTCATCAATTCAATCAGTAAATATTTACCGCGTCGTTGAATGGCTTTGATTTGTTGGCCTGCTGCATTTTTTGCTAATTGTCGCGGCACAGGCCAGCGTAATTTCGTATGACGCACGATTATTTTGTCGATGGTCTGATTGATCAAATAGGGTGAAATACCCAATCGCGTCACTTCTACTTCTGGTAACTCTGGCATACGATGATACCTTTATTTTTAAATATTAAGCAGTTGTAATGTTCTTCCGTAGCCTCGATGGAGCGCTAGCAGAATCGAGGCTCTTGTTTGGATAGAATTCTCAATTATATAATTTTATCAAATAAACGTATTATTCAAATATCCTTCTCTACCTTACCACAGCGAATGATATTCAATAAAATATTTCGAATGTAAGTCCGGATCGTCGCGGCCATGGAAGGCAAGAAGCGTCGAGTACATGGACATACGTATCCGAACTGCATTCGAAATATTTTATTGAACCCAATCATCGCTCTGACTCACACCCAGTCTAGAATTTCTTTTATATGATTGACACTCTGCACCTTTAATTCATGTTTTTCTCGTTTGGGTGCATTCAATGCGGGAATGATTGCTTGCTTAAATCCATGTTTTGCAACTTCACGTAAACGATCTTGTCCACGCGTAATTGGACGTATTTCTCCCGCTAAACCAACTTCACCAAATACAATTAAATCTGCAGGCAACGGTTTGTTGCGTAAACTGGATAATACTGCAAACAATATAGCTAAATCAGCAGCGGTTTCGGTTATTTTTACACCACCGACCACGTTTAAAAAAACATCTTGGTCATGTGTCATGACGCCCGCATGCCGATGTAAAACGGCCAGCAACATTACCAATCGATTCGGATCTAAACCAACTGAGAGGCGACGAGGCACACCGATATGACTTTGCGCAACCAATGCTTGCACTTCTACCAACAATGGTCTTGTTCCTTCCCAAGTAACCATCACGACGCTACCCGGTGTTGTTTGCTCCGTTCGCGATAAGAAAATAGCCGAAGGATTATTCACTTCGCGTAATCCATTTTCGGTCATGGCAAAAATACCCAACTCATTGACCGTACCAAAGCGATTTTTCACTGCGCGTATTAAACGTAAACGTTGATCTGCTTCGCCTTCAAAATACAATACGGTGTCGACCATATGCTCCAATACACGCGGCCCAGCTAAAGTACCTTCTTTGGTCACATGGCCAATTAAAAATATAGTTATGCCTGCTTTTTTGGCATATCGAACTAATTGTGCGGCTGTTTCGCGCACTTGCCCCACACTTCCAGGTGCTGATTGTAATAATTCCGTATAAACGGTTTGTATGGAATCAATAACTAAAATAGCGGGTTTTTGTTGTTCTGCGATGGCGATAATATTCTCGACACAGGTTTCTGTATATAAATTGATGGGTTGTTGTCC
>CAYSGV010000404.1:0-2332 GCA_964430685.1 uncultured Gammaproteobacteria bacterium | reverse complement strand
GCCACATTTTAAAGATGCGGTACTGAGGGAAGCCCAAGAAAAATACATGACTCAAAACTATCTAGGCATGCAACGGTGGAGAGAATTTTCACAACACATGCAAAAATCTTCCCCTTCCAATTCCGACCCAACAACACGTTCGCCGCAAGAAAATGCCTCCTTGGCCCTTACTTTTCTCGGGCATACCGACTCCCCGCGTGTAGTGCGCTACTATGAAAGACAGTTGGAAGTGCCTCATTTAACCCCAGCAACTTTTAGCGATTGGTATGCCCAGATGTCCCCATTATTGTGGCTAAACCCAGAAAACTGGGATACATTATTCATGAACAACCTACTTTGGCAGTCCTGGGTTGTACCGTCGTCTACTAAACATGACCGGCAACAGGCCATACATTGTGAGGTTAATACCGACCTGCTCTACCGTTATATAACGCTGATACAGGCTTACGACCCGATGGCAGATTTAGATAGATTGGCCTTACCCGTATTATGGGTTGTAGGAATTCATGACAGCAGAGTTTCCCTAGGCCTGATAGAGGATGCTTGCTTTACCAAAGATGCTCGCCCTATCAATAAACTCAAATCTAATGTACAATTATCCTATAGTGAGAGTGGTCATTGGCCAATGATAGAAAATCCTGCTGAGTTTGGTCAAATTGTAGATGAATGGAAACAGGCAAAATTCGGATATTTATTACCCCAGAACTTGCTTACAGCCGCATTACGACCAATTTGTCATAGTGTATCGTGTAAAAATGAGCATGACAAAAATGAGGGCCATTTACACCGCTCCCAATCTTTTATTATGTAAGTTTCCAAATATGACTGGTTTATCGTAATGATGTCTGAGGAAAAAATTCAATATTTTGATTTCCTTGCAAAACATAGCACAGAAATTGTCATTTTTCTCAGTCAGGACTTAAAAATTCTCAATTGTAATCAAGCCGCACTGCAATATTTTGGCACTCGCTCTACAAATGTTATAGACAAATCATTACCAGAACTATGTAGGAAACAACGCCTAACCGTACCTATCCCTAAAGATGCTGATAATACCTACATTAAAAATCTAAATTTTAAATTTGAAACAACATGGTCACAAAATAAAAGCGATAATATAATCGCATGGCGTGGTATTTTTCTTGAAGGAAATGTCAAATCATCACAACAAGCAAGTCTTTTACTTTTCGGTATAAACAATACTGCTTATATAGAAAAATGCGAAGAATATGATAACTTAGAAAATATTTTGGCTGCAGCACCTGTGCCACTTTACTGGAAAGATTTGCATTTCTATTATAAAGGTTATAATCACCGCTTTGCAGATTTAATCAATCTACCACATGCAGAGAATCTACTGGGTAAATCAGATTATGATTTACCTTGGTCATCATCAGCAGCAGATTTCAAAAAGGATGATGAGCATGTTATTAAAGATGATTTGCAAAGTCATAGCATTGAGACAACCATTACCTTACCTAGTGGACAAACTAAAATATACCAACAAGAAAAATCCGTATTAAAAGATAAGAACAATATGCCCATAGGCATTATCGGTGTCGTCAATGACATAACAGAGCAAAAAGAAAAAGAAGCTGCTTTAAAAAAAGCGGCATTTGAAGCTGAAATACATCATACAACCAGCGCAAGCTTTATTGAAAAAATTAGTCGGCAACTAATGCGTGGTATGGTCACAGATACCAGTCGTTATAACACGACTGAACTATTAGCATTTTTAGAAGGCATCATTGTTAATATGCCCGGAAATGTATACTGGAAAGACCATAATTCTGTCTATTTAGGTTGTAATAAACAATTAGCCAAGGTAGTTAATATCCATTCTCCTGCAGATATTGTTGGTAAAACAGATGAAGATCTTGCAGCAGAACTTGGTTGGGCACCAGGAATAGCAGAACAATTTAAAAGAGATGATCAAGTTGTGATGCTTACTAAAGAAGCAAATACATCCGAAGATATTTTTACTCAAGCTGATGGCAAACAAGTAACAATGTTGACAACCAAAACACCAATCTTCAACGACCGTAATGATGTAATCGGCATTTTAGCTGTATCGCAAGATATTACTGAACGCAAACAGCAAGAAGAACAAGCTAAAGTAGCTAACCTTAGTTTTATTGATAAAATTAGTCGGCAACTGGTTGGCGATCTACAATCTATTGATTCCCGCAATTATATGAAAGTGTTAGCATTCTTGGAAGGGATTATTGCGAATATGCCCGGAAACGTATATTGGAAAAACCAAGACTCAGTTTATCTAGGCTGTAATCTACAACTCGCAAAAATAGCCAAAATTACTTCACCACCGGAAATT